>CAMOVS010000105.1 GCA_946627575.1 uncultured Lachnospiraceae bacterium | reverse complement strand
GAATTCGACCTGATTGTCACGGTTTACGATGATTCTCCTGAAGATTCCGGCCGGTCTGCCCAGGTTCGCATCACAGACCAGCATACCAACATCATCCAAATCAAAGAAAATGACCAGGTCGTCTATGATAAGCCCTTGTCTGATATTGAAGACAGCGATTCCCTTTACCATCTCCTTAACATCAAGGGAATATGGGACTTTATAAAGAGTGTGGATCCCGAAGATATCCGTCCCGTTCTGAAAAGACAGATCGACTATAATATGGCCATCGCCGAGGAAGGTCTGCGGGGTGAGTATGGAGCCAGTATCGGCAAAGTTCTCCTCTCTTCCTTTGGTGATGCGGTGGAGAACCGGGCCAAAGCCATGGCCGCAGCCGGATCGGATGCCCGGATGAATGGCTGCGAGCTGCCGGTCGTCATCAACTCCGGCAGCGGCAACCAGGGTATTACCTGCTGTGTTCCCGTAGTCGTATATGCCAGAGAGCTGGGATGCCCGGAGGACAAACTCCTGCGTGCCCTGGCCCTGTCCAACTTAACGGCCATCTACGCAAAAACCGGCATCGGAACCCTGTCAGCCTATTGCGGGGCCGTCAGTGCCGGTTCCGGTGCCGGAGCGGGAATCGCCTATCTCCATCATGAAAACTACGAAGATGTCATCCATACTATTGTCAACTCCCTGGCCATCGTATCCGGTATCGTCTGCGATGGAGCCAAGGCTTCCTGCGCAGCCAAGATCGCATCATCCGTGGACGCTGCCATCCTGGGCTATCACATGTACCAGCACGGCCAGGAATTCAAGGGCGGCGATGGTATCGTCATGAAGGGGATCGAGCCCACCATCAAAAGCATCGGCCGTCTGGGCAAGGAAGGTATGAGGGAAACCAACAAAGAGATCATAAAGATGATGCTGGGAGAATAAATAGATCTAACTTTATCGATCTTTTGTCGCAGAATCAATGATCTGCTATCCATCTGCTATCCGAGTCTGTCAATTTCTTTTTGGTAGACCCGGAAAGTTCTGTCGTCAAAGAGAACCCACACGATCCTGTCAATCTTATCCGGGAAACGGGCCAGGAAGGTCTTTACGGCCTCCACGGCCACCTGGGCCGCCAGATCCACGGGATAGCCGTAGACGCCTGTCGAGATCGAAGGGAAGGCCACCGTCCGGATTCCCTGTTCCACAGCAACTCTAAGTGAATTCATATAGCAGGAAGCCAGCAGCTCTGGCTCTCCCTGGCTTCCTCCTCTCCATGTGGGACCAACCGTATGGATCACATACTGGCAAGGAAGATTGTAGGCTCCGGGAATCTTTGCCTCCCCGGTAGGGCAGCCGTGAAGAGTTCGACACTCTTCCAGCAGCCTGGGGCCGGCCGCCCGGTGGATGGCTCCATCCACACCGCCCCCGCCTAGCAGGCTGTTATTGGCCGCATTAACGATGGCTTCGACATCCCTGACACGGGTGATATCTCCTCGGATTGCTTTCATTTCCATACTATCATCTCCTATCTTTTATCATCCAAAAGCACGGCCGGCAATAAGGATCCTAACCCTTATGGACATCTAAATAAACTGATTCTTCTCCTCATCATAGCTAAAACCGACCCCGGCAAGCTTTTCCATAATCTCTTTCTGATCCACGTTAAGATCCTGGCAAAGGGCATCCAAAGATGGATAGAAATCCCGAAGTTTGGTATTCAGCACACTATAGAGCATAATTGGGTCCTGAGGCAGCTGGTCCATCATCATTCCTCCTGTCTATTAGCGCCAACGGCTGGAATCTCACCAAAGCACGTCAGCGGATTGATTTCAATGCATTTTTATTGTATTATTGATAGGAATTATTTGCAAGCAGCAAAGATGCGTCATGTGTGCCTGACACGGACCATCTGAACCTTGATGTATGACGGAGCTGATTGGGTCCGTGCCCGCAAACCAAAAGGGCAGGGGAATCGGCCATCCCAATGTCCTGATAGGCATAAACCATTTTTATGAAGGAGGAAAATCCATGAGTGTAAGCAGGGTATGGAAGTTTCACAGTGATGTGGATACCGACCAGATCATCGCATCCCAGTATCTACTTCTTCCCAACGTAGAAGAAATGAAGCAGTATACCTTTGAGTCCCTTGATCCGGACTTTGCTGATAAAGCAAAACCCGGCGACCTGATCGTAGCCAATGAGAACTTCGGCTGCGGCTCTTCCAGAGAGCAGGCCCCCAGCGTCCTCAAAGCCCTGGGCATCAAAGCCGTCATTGCCAAATCATTTGCCAGGATCTTTTATCGGAATTCTATCAATATCGGCCTTCCGGTCATTGTCTGCAAGGATCTCTATGACCATGTGGAAGACGGCGGAGAAGCCGACCTTGATCTGGCAGCGGGGACTGTCCGTGCAGGCGGAAAGACCTACGAATGCACCAGCCTGCCCGAGTATATGCAGGGGATCCTGAACGCAGGCGGCCTGATCGCATCATTGAATAAAGATAATAAGGAGGACTGACCATGGGGGAGAATAAGAGAGCGATGACGATCGGTGAAAAAATCATTGCCAGGGCTGCCGGCCTTGATTTTGTAAAACCCAATGATATCCACACCGTGACTCTGGACCGGATGATGAGCAACGACGGAACCACCCACCTGACTGTGGATATGTATCATAACCAGCTCAAGCATCCCAGGGTTGCCGATCCGGATAAGGTGGTCTTCATCATGGACCACAATGTACCGGCGGAGAATTCCAAGACCGCAGAAGCTCATAAGAAGATGCGTAACTTTGCGCATGAGCAGGGCATCCGCCTTTACGAAGGCCAAGGTGTCTGCCACCAGATTATGATGGAAGACTATGTCTGCCCCGGCGAGCTTATCTTCGGAGCAGATTCCCATACTACCAGCTACGGAGCTCTGGGAGCCTTTGGTACCGGTGTAGGCTGCACAGACTTCCTCTATGCCATGGTTACAGGGACATCCTGGGTCATGGTGCCGGAAACCATCCGCTTTAACCTTCACGGCAAGCTTCGTCCCGGTGTTTTTGCCAGAGACCTGATTCTTACCATCATCGGCGATATCGGGGCTAATGGCGCCAATTATAAGATTATGGAGTTCGGAGGGGACGGTGAGCACAATCTGTCCATTAATGAAAGACTGGTTCTCTGCAACCTTACCGTAGAAGCCGGCGCCAAGGCCGGCATCTGCGAGCCGGATGAGAAAGTGGAAGAATATTGCAAGGCCCACGGGCGGGAAGCCCTTCACATGTTCATGCCGGATGAAGGAGCCTCCTATGCGGCCGTATATGACTATGATCTCGATAAGATCCAGCCGGTATGTGTCCGCCCGGACTTCGTCGATAATTTTGCCACCCTCGAGGACATTAAAAAAGAGCACATCCCCATCGATGAAGCTTTCGTAGGCTCCTGCAACAACGGACGCCTGGAAGATCTGGAGGCCGCAGCAGCCATAGTCAAAGGCAGGAAGGTCAGCCCCAAAGTCCGCTTTATCGTAGCTCCGGCATCCAAACAGGTTATGCTTGACGCCATCGCCTCAGGGGCCATCAGCACCCTGGCCCAAGCCGGCGCCATGATCATGAATCCCAACTGCTCAGTCTGCTGGGGCAGCTGCCAGGGGGTCATCGGGGAAAATGAAGTCCTGATCACCACAGGCACCCGTAATTTCAAAGGCCGTTCCGGAGCCGCCAGCTCCAAGGTCTACATGGCCAGCGCCGCCACCTGCGCCGCATCTGCCATCGCAGGCTATATTACCGGACCTGAAGACTTATAATAGCCGTTATAAACACTCTCGCCATCTATTGATCTGTTATTGGTCTGCTTTTCATGGCCCGGAAAGGGAGAGCTTTATGTGGACGGCACCAGCGGCATGATAACAGGTCAAAAAGGATCAATTTTAATAAACTTTAAAGGGGAATAATACAGAAAGGATTAATCCTATGAATACATTTACCGGTAAGGTATGGGTACTGGGTGATGACATCGATACAGATATCATCATTCCCACCGATTATCTTGCACTTCCCACCGTCGAAGATATGAAGCAGTACGGCTTCTCTCCTCTCCGGCCAGAACTGGCCGGCCAGATCGGAGAAGGCGATATCATCGTAGCAGGCAAAAACTTCGGCTGCGGCTCCTCCAGAGAGCAGGCTCCGGAGATCATCAAGGCCCTCAAGGTCTCCTGCGTCATCGCCAAATCCTATGCCAGGATTTTCTTCCGCAACTCCATCAACAACGGTCTTCTCCTCATTGAAAATGACCAGATCCAGGATCAGGTAAAAGAAGGAGACCAGCTTACTGTTACCATGGGCAAGTCCATCGAGCACAAGGGAAAAGTATACCCCATCCATCCGCTTCCGGACAATCTGATGGACATTTTAAGCGCAGGCGGTTTGGTCAAAGCCATGCAGAAGCGCAACGGCATCAGCAAGTAATCTGAACCAGACCTGATGCCTTGAAGCATAAGAGCCGGATGACTTAGTCTGATATACTAGTGTCCGTCTTATAAATGACTGCTATTTTATAAATGACTGCTATTTTAGAAGTAAATAAAAATAAAAAGAAAACATATATTAGAACGGAAAGTACATTATGGGAAGTACATTAATAGAAAAGATCATTCAGCATAACACAGGAACCGATAAAGTATCACCCGGCCAAATTGTTACAACCAATGTAGACCGGGTTATGATTCACGATATATTTATCCCTTTTGTTGCGGATAAATTCGAAGAAATGGGTTTTAAGAAGATCTGGGATACCGACAAGGTCGTCCTGATCTATGACCACCTGGTTCCCACCAGTGCCGTGGAAGATGTAAGACATTTCCAGATCGGCGATGCTTTTGCCGACAAATACGGGCTGATTCATGTTCATCGATCAGACGGTATCTGCCACCAGCTGATGACCGAGGCCGGCTATGCAAAGCCCGGCAATATCGTCTTTGGGACAGACTCCCACACGACAACCTACGGATGTGTAGGCTGCTTTTCCTCAGGCATAGGCTACACGGAGATGGCTTCCATCCTGGGTACCGGCCAGCTCTGGATCAGGGTGCCGGAAACCATCAAAGTTGTCATAGACGGAATCCTTCCGGAAAATGTCATGGCCAAGGATGTGATCCTCCGCCTGCTTGGTGATCTCCGGTCTGACGGAGCTACCTATAAGGCCCTGGAGATCAGCGGTTCCGCTGTGGACGCCATGAGCGTGGCATCCCGGATGACCATCTCCAATATGGCCGTAGAAGCCGGGGCCAAATGCTGTCTCTTCCGGCCTGACCAGAAAACGGCCGAATACTCCCAGGTGGATTTAAAGGATGTCGACTGGCTCTACGGTGATGAAGATGCCGTCTATTGCCAGGAACTTCATTATCAGGCTGAGGACCTGGTACCGGTCTGTGCCTGCCCCTCCCAGGTGGACAACATCAAAGATGTCACCGAGCTGGAAGGGACTGAGATCGATCAGGTTTTCATCGGATCCTGCACCAACGGCCGTCTGGAAGATCTGGAAGCTGCAGCTGCTATCCTGGATGGAAAGCAGGTCGCTGTCCGGACTATCATCCCCCCAGCCAGCCGCAAGATCTACCTGGAAGCCATCGAAAAAGGCTATATGACCAA
>CAMOVS010000104.1 GCA_946627575.1 uncultured Lachnospiraceae bacterium | reverse complement strand
TTACATTACACATACACTATACATGGTTCCTGATAATCCGGCAACAGATGATCATGAGTCAAAAATATAAGCCCATCTGCTTTTGCCTGGCAAATCATGATCCTGTCAAAAGGATCTCTGTGGGGAGCCGATTCTTCTCTTCTTGATAGAGTAGATAGCATTATTACATGCCTGTTTGCAACCGGAAGAGAAATAAACCCTGCTTCTTGACAATAGGTAATTAAATCGCTTCCTGAAATACTCATTTGATCAGGGTGCAGTGCATGTTTTATTTCTGTTTCCCAAGGTGATACCGCACTATAAATAATCTCACTTTCAGGATGATCGATCATTTCTCTTGCCTGTTTTGACAAACGAGGGTCATCTGCAAGGGTCCATAGCAGAATATGTGTGTCCAGCAAAAGTTTCATAATTCGCCTCCGAACGTAGAAATTACTTCATCGTCGTAGAGATGTATGTCATCCGGGCAAGTAAACTTTCCTTTTGCTGTTCCAATTTTCGTTTTTTGTTCTGAATATGGGTATAAAACCATCTGTACGACAGGAATTCCGTTACGAGCAATAATTATATTGTCCTCTTGCTTTGTCTCAAGAAGTCGGATCAACCTGGATAGTTCATTTTTAGCCTCCAAAACATTTACCTGAGTCATACACTTACCTCCATCGTTCATGCAAACTAAATGTCAGTTATTGATTCTGGCTAACCTGGCTATGATTATTATGGCATTTGTTCACATCACTGTCAATGTCTAGCTACACATCTATAGGCTATAGAAACCCATAACATGAAGACGTTTTTCACTTTACATGACTCCGTTTATTTGAAAAATGTCATAGATAAATACGTTTTTTCAGCCTTGCCAGAAATGCCTGTGCCTCCGCCGATTGTTTTTTACCTGCTAAAGTGAGACAGCCGAAGGAAACCATCCCCTGAAATCCATCGATTACAGATATGGAGAATTGCTCTTCCTCTCCGTCGTCTCGAATCCAGTAGCTCCCAACATTGCACAGGGAGGTCCTCTGAAGCATGCGCAGCATCAGATGGTCGCTGTTTGTTCTGATCACTTTTCTGATTCGGCATTTTCCTGTGCGGTATGCCTTATGATGACTTAGCAAATCATCTACTGAGAAAAAGTCGTCTTCCATCTGGATGCAGCTGCACTGATCCAGATCTTCCGGTCTGATGAGGGGCTTGTTGTAGAAAGGACTTAAGGGCCCGCTGTGCACTACAAGATCGGAGGCCAGGATTTGGGTATATTCCATGTTTCTGCGTCTTACCATATGTTCAAAAGCTGACCTTTTGCTGGTCGGTACAAAGAGAAAGCCCAGGTCATAGTTCTGATCCTGAATCAGACGGAGCATCTCCTCTGTGCCACATTCTGTGTATTGGAGAGACAGGTTTTTTCCTGCCTGGTCCAGGTAATAGTCTTCACACAGGTAAGCCAGCCTGCTGCTGGAGTTCACGGCAATCTTCAGGGTTTTGTCTGCGTTCTCCTGACAGATATCCTGGATCAGGGAAGCATTTTTCAGGGTATTTTCCGCATAATACCTGATTTCTTCTCCCTGTCGGGTCAATGTGATGCCGCTTCCGGTACGGTGAAATAATGCCACACCCAGTTCTCCTTCCAGGGACCGTATGACCTGGCTGACATGGGGCTGTGTCGTATAAAGTTCTTCCGCGGCTCGGGTCAGAGATCCTTTCCTCGCGCTGACCAAAAAAAACTGAAGCTGCTGCAGGTTCATAGTACCTCCTGTCTTAGATCAGATAGGATTGTGGATCATTCCATTCCTATGTCCATCCATAACAAATTCTTATATCCACCCTATAAATTATTGATAATATCGTACATTTCATGGATATATTATAATAATTTATAATAGGAGGTCAAGAGATGAAACATACTGGTGTCGTACATGTGGAAGAAGGCCCTATCGGAAGGACTTTGCTGTATTTTGCCCTGCCGGTTCTGCTTTCCCAATTGCTTCAGGAATTCTATAATGTTGCCGACTGTATGGTGCTTGGCCGTTTTGGGGGTGATTATGCCCTGGCCGCTGCCGGCATCTCCGGTATGCTGCTGTCCGTTCTGATTAATTTTTATATCGGCTTCTCCTCCGGGGTTAGTGTGATCACGTCCCGGCTTTTTGGAGCCTACCGCTACAAGGAACTGAAAAAAACCATGACGGCTGTGTTTCGTCTTGTCATTCTGACCGGAGTCGTGATGACACTTTTGGGTTATTTTTTATGTGAGCCGGTTCTTTCCCTCCTGCACAGCCCTGGGGAAGTGCGTCCTTATGCGGCTCTTTATCTGCACATCTGTATCCTCGGACTTACCGCCCAGCTGATCTACAATACCGGAACCGCCATCCTTCGGTCTCTGGGGAATTCCCGTACCCCCATGATCCTGTTTCTGTTTTCCGGCATCTGTAATCTGATTCTGGATGTTATCCTGGTCATAGGCCTGGGCATGGGGATCGGTGGTGCAGCGGCCGCTACCATGTTCTCCCAGTGGCTTCTTGCTATCATGATCCTTGTCCATCTCTGCCTTCTTAACCCCGCTTACCGGCTTACTCTGAGAGGAAAAGGTCTTCCTGCTCAGGAACTCCTCCTCATCCTTAAGGATGGGATTCCTGCCGGCCTTCAGGCTGTGTTCATGAGCATATCCAGCATGCTCATCCAGATCAGTATCAACAGCTTCGGACCGGACGCCATGGCCGGCATGACGGTATATGCCAAGATCGAAGGTTGTCTCTATCTTCCTTCTTTTGCCTACGGAATCGCCCTCACCAGCTTTGTAGGACAGAATCACGGAGCCCGTCAATATGACAGGATTCGCACTTCCGTTTCTATGAGTCTTCGCACCATGTTTCTTGTGATTCTTCCCTTCAGCATGATTTTGCTCCTGGCATCACCTGTCCTCCTTCAGCTTTTTACCTCAGACACCGGTATCCTTCTCAACAGCCGGGAAGCTGTTCTTTATACCTTCCCGGTCTATGTGGTCTATTCAATCAACCAGATCTGGCTGGGCGCCATAAAGGGGCTGGGTAATACATTGTATCCCATGGTATGTACCCTTTTATGTTACAGTGTTTTCCGGGTGGTCTGGTGCCGGCTTCTGATTCCCTATTTTCCGACCATGCGGGTGGTCTATTTAAGCTATGATGTCAGTTTCTTTCTTATGATGCTTATGCTGATACCCATGTATTATTATCAGCTGCGGAAGGCTGAACAAGGTTGATTTTGATGTACTAGACATCCATAGGCAGGCAAAAGGTCAGCTTTCCGTCCCGATACCGGATCAGCTTCTCCTTGGTCGTATCGACCATGAGCTCATTGTTTTTGTACCAGTCAATAAATATGGCACTTTCAATCTGTTGATACTGGTCAAGCCGGTTGGGAACGGTTTCCGGATTCTTCAGGGAAAAGCAGATGTATCGACCGCCCTGGATTCTTCTCTTCTTAAATCCTTTGGGCGCCTCTTCCCCCCTGGCTTCTTCCCCAATGACGTAGCGTGTATCTTCCTGCCCCTGACCCGGGCTCCTCCCTATGCCATAGATAAAGATTTTTTCTTTCTTCCCTGTATCCTGAAGGGGAAAGCCGAAGTAATCCACATCATAGCTGTGGGTAAACCAGTATATGACCAGACCGGGATAATCATGAAGCTCCATTTTGGTCCCTTCCATATAGAGGGGATGGACATCCAGGGTCATTGCAGGAATATTCTCCACTTCAATCAGGATCTCGCGTTCCGGATCCCCATCAATATAGAGGGGATCCAGGTAATGGGGGCTGGCCTCCGCTTCTTTTAAGATATATTCCTGCCAGGGCATGCCGAAACGATTCTGAAATTTTCTGGAAAAAGCAGGAAGGGTTGCATATTGATACTCTGCTACCAGATCAGCCTTCCTGCCCTGGTAGCCCTCCCGGATTCTGGAAAGGACAAGCCGCATCCTCTTATCATCGATGTATCTTTGGGGAGAAACATGATAGATATCCTGAAAAGTGTCCCTCAGCCATCGCTCCGAATAATGGATTTTCTTGGCATACTGGCCGATATCAATCTCTTCCTTGATGTGCTTGTCTATATAATGGCGAAATTCGGCAACCTGCATATTTTCCCGGAAGCGGTTGTCACTTCCGTACTTGCCCATCAGAGGAAGAAAGAGATACATGTGATGATCATCAAACATTTCAAAGGTAAAGCCCATATGATTGATCTCTTTCCGGTTGATCTTCTGCCATTCAAAGAAGGCATATCTGGCCATCATCCTTGCCACCATGACATTCTTGTCATCGTCATCTCCCTTCCGGGCGACGAACAGGGCATAATGGCCTCCGTCAATCTCGATGGAATCTCTGTTTCGGATTTGAGGATCCTTCTCCTCCTCTCCTGCAGACTGCCCACCCTGACCGGCAGGGCTTTCAGCCGAACCAAGATTCTTTGTCTGCTGATAGATCTCTCCGATCTGACGCCAGTCAAGGCCACGGTAATCGGCAGGATACTCCATTCCTCCACTTACCCCTTCCCCGGATTCGTTTTCTATTTCCTTAGGAAAGCCGGCATAGGCGTAAGCCCCTGCCCATGTTTGTTCTTCGTCCTTATCCGAAGGCTGGGACCCATAGAGGAAGATAATGGGATTCCTGTCCGCTTCCCCGATATAATAGGTCTCCTTCCCCTCCTGATTGATGGTCCAGACACCCCCGTATAAGCTGGAATGACCCGGCATCTTTTCTTTCCACTCTTCCGGACAGGTTTGAGCATAACCGGCATCATTCAAGCGGTCAAAGCTGGTTCCCTCCGACGCATAAAGATGAACCCCCTGCAGGGCGATATCCCGCAGTTCCGCATAGGCAAAGGAAAAAGGAACACCGGCCAACTGTTTCCTGGCCGGCATATCCGGCACCCTCTTCAGGCCCCTGGCGAATTCCCTGGGGCTGCAGCCAATCTCCCGCTCAAAACTGTCCCGGAAGCTTTTAACATCCGAATAGCCATAGAGCTTGCCTATATTGCGGTAGTCATGGGTCCTCTTAATCAGCCTGGCCGCATCCCGCATCCGAAGCATGACAAAGTACTCCCGAAAGGGAATATCATAATACTCAGCAAATATCTTGCCAAAATAAGCCGGATTCATCATCACCCCTTCAGAACGCGCCACTTCTTCCACTGTGATTCTCTGCCTGATATGAGTCTCCATATAATCTACCGCATTTTCCATACGGATCATATGCGCAATTTCGTCTCTGTAATTCATGTCTCTACTTTCTCTCTGTGTCTTTATAGGGGAGGAGCTGTCCCTGTTATACTCATCTCGGATCTTTTTAGACTATGATCCTAACTTGATACAAAAACCGGAGGGGCAAGGCTCCGGCTTGGTCGATTGACTAAATACTCCGATATTTAATAAATTTTTTTATAGGATATCTTATTGGATATGGACGAATTATTATTTTTTATTGGCCACCCTGTCGGATATGGAGGAAGCTTTCTTCGTTAATTCTTCAATCAGCTGCCTGGCTTCAGCCAGTTCTTTTTCAGCCTTTTGAGCCCGCAAACTCTGTTCTTCTGCTCTCTGTTTTTCTTCCTCTGCTCTCTGTTTTTCTTCTTCCGCTCTCTGTTTTTCTTC
>CAMOVS010000103.1 GCA_946627575.1 uncultured Lachnospiraceae bacterium | reverse complement strand
CAATTCAGAATGCAGGCCCTTTTTTCTATGTATCAAGACTCATTCGTGGACCTGGCGCTGGATTCAGGTCTTCCTGCTGACATAATGCCAATCCGAATCCATACGCATCCTCGCGGATCGTATATCAGATCACTCTTCCAGCGAATAACTGATCTCATCGATCTCCGCATGGAGGTATTCTCCCCAGCTGTACTGATTCATGTACTCTCCGAGATAGCGGTAACGGGAGCCGGCAGGATCCTTCAACCAATCGTAAAGATCACATTCAATCTTTTCAACATCGATAGCTATACTGCCTCGCTGCTTTAAGATGATATTTGCCACCTTAAACTGGGTCAGAGTATTCTGCAGATCCTGGCGCAGATTTCTCAGATAAGAACCTTTCTTATCCGGATCGCCATCGTCCTCCCACAGGGAGGCTATGATCTCACCGTTGGTCGTCTGGGCACCCCGGTTATTCACGAGAAGAGCGACCACTTCCTTGGTCCTGGAATACTTAAAGGCTACCGGTTTCCCGTCGATAAAGAGCTCAAAGTTGCCGAAGGTCTGGGCGAAAACCCGCTTCCTTCTTTTCTCCCCTTCCGGATATCGCAGATCAGACAGTTCCCTTTGTACATCCTTCTTTTTCGGTGGCCGGATCAGATAACCGCTGGCTCGCAGACAGATGGCGTCGTAAGCCTGATCTTTGTCCTTTGATGTGAAGATCAGGTTGATCATGGGGTTAAGATCTCTCAGGTACTGGCCCAGCTCCATCCCGCTGATTTCCTCGGATTCGACCCCCAGGAAAGCGACATCGACCTCCTGTTTTCTGGCTTCCGCCAGAGCCTCCAGGCCATCGGAGAATTGCAGGATCTCACTATCCGGCAAAAGGGTGCTGATCATACCGGTAATTTTTTTCAGATCTTTCGGATTATCTTCCACGGCGAGTATTCTCATGACATATCGCCTCCGATCTCGATGGTTCTGACGGTCTGCTTTTCCCTCTCCTCTCTGGTCATCTGCAGTGGATTGGCCTCGCCGACAAGGAGCATATCGCCTCCGTGGATCGCGGCATCCCGCAAAGGGCCTGCCGCCAGGTCTGCAATTACCAGGGCTGCAAAGCGGTCATAATTATCATCATCAATGATCGGAAAATGGTGCTGCATTCTATACCAGTGCTTCCGGTCATAGCCCATCGTTCCGGTGTGAAGCCGGTCCGCCGTTGCTTCCACCTCATCAGGTCCTGCTTCCTGTCCGGGAACCGCCCCGATGTCATCACAGAAAAGCATGGAGTAGGTCCGAAGAATCTGATTACGGATGGTATCCTTTTTTCCGCGGCACTCCACTTCCGTATCCATTACATGATAATAGTATTCCCTCGCCTCTTCAGAATGGTCAAATTCGACGATGGCATCATAGAATCTGCGATCAATCAGTGAATGTGCCATAATAATACTCCTTCTCTATATAGCATAATGATTCAGATATAAAGCCAGCCTTATCTGGTTCATACCCTTCATCGTTTTCCCTTGTCATAGATCTCGCCCAGAGCTCGGGGAGCCCTGTTGTTTTTCGCAAAGAATATCAGCAGGAAGAGGGTGGCCGCATAGGGCATATATTTCACCCTTTTTTATGCTCAGCGATACATCATCATTGGCCACTATTCCGGGAAAGCGCTTGGTGATATGCTTCATTTCAATAATATATTCGGAATCCGCCATTGTTAATCTCCCGCTAAAAAGCAAATGCGGCGGACTGGATAAGCCCGCCGCAACAAGGACTTATAGCACCCTGTAACCAGCAGCAAATACTGTCCAGGAGTTATTCTGCATCGAGTCCTGTAAAATTGTCAGGTTTCTGGTCATTATCTCCGTTTGCACCATCATCAAACTGATCGGTATCCACACCAATCACAAAATCCTTTGCCTTGCTTTCCTTCACTGCGGTAAAAACTCCGGTACCGGACTGTCCGCAACATTTCTTATTGTTTTAATATATCATCTCCCTTATAATATGGTCAAGGAATTGTCAGCCTAAGCAGAAGTTTAGACTGAATCGCCTGCCCTGATGAGCATCACCCTGATCGCCCTTTGCGTTTAAAGTCGGGAGAAGGTATAATGAGTAACAATCCAATATATATTGAAAACGAGAGACTGCTGATTCACTGTCTGAAAAAGCAGGATCTTAACAGCCTGGCATCCATGCGATGCGACCCAGCGGTATATCGCTATGAGCCGGTATTTTTGGCAGAACGTCAAGGTTCCTCCGAAGCGGCTCTGGAATCGCTTCGGAGGATGGATCTTTATGAGAACAGGCAATGCATTTTAGGGGTTTATGAGAAAACCGACTCATCCATCTTAGTCGGCCTGGCAGAACTCTATGATTATAAGCCATCCGGAAAAGTTATCTCAATAGGCTGCCGATTTAAGTCAGAATATTGGGGAAGGGGCATTGCTTCCTCCTGCATTCATGCTTTATTAGAATTCATTCAAAGCAAAACAGAGGTCGAATTGGTCACTGCCCATGTGCGGCCTGAAAATAAAGCTTCCGCACAATGCCTGTTAAAAAATGGATTCGAGTATCTCCTTACAAAAACAGAAGATTGGGGATATGACCAAAGGTGCCTTGCGGAAGTGTATACTTTTGACTGCTGCTAATGATAAGCATGATCAGAGACCTTTACTATCACGATTGGACGATTCCATACCTGCAATTGGCACAGTCCTTAAGATACAGCTTGTCCCCATATTGCAGATATGACCAACGGCACAGATCCTGAAGGACAGGAACGACAGCCTTTCCGGCTTCGGAAAGAGAGTATTCTACTCGTGGAGGCAGCTCGTCATAGTCTTTGCGTTCTATGATTGAGTTGTCTCCCATTTTTTTTAGGACTGAAGCAAGAATCGTATCAGAGATTTCCGGAAGATAGTGTTTGAACTGTCCGTATCGAACGGTATGGTTATGGGCGAGAATACAGATTACCCGGACATCCCACTTTCCTTTAAATATAGAAAGAGTATGTTCAAAAGGACACAGGTCTGTCTCGGGATTCTTTTTGCGGTACATGAGCATCTCCATTCTTTTCAGGAAAAACCTGCAGTTATTTTTATAATTATATATCACAGTCTAACGCTGCTTTTTCCCATGTCGTTGCCGGTTACTACGCCAGTCTTGGTACTTTTGGAGACAGCCATAATCTGATTACGAAAGAATTTACGGATCCTAACCAAACCGGGGACGGTTCTCTTTTCGTCTTTTCATTGAAAATGACAAATACGAGAACCGTCCCCGATTTTTCGCTATAATTATCTTAACCGAAGATTTCTAACATGTTCCGAGATTTCTTCCAGTTCCGCCTTGCTAAGCTCCGGCAGATGTTCCAGCTTATCGATGATACTGGAAAGGGATTTTATTATCAATCTTATCCTCTACTGAGGAAAAGGTATCGACGCTGTCGGAAAGCATGGTGTTGATCTTTTTGGAAATGCTGTTAAATAATCTTTTAATATAGCAACCTATTTAACAGTTATTTTAATTTTTGCAAATGTGCCGCTCTGTGAATATACATAGACAAAACAGCTGCCCTTCTTCTTGGCCTTAACGATGCCCTTCTTTGATACCGAAGCGATCCCGGGATTCGAAGATTCGTAGCAGACAGCCCGATGTTTTTTCACCTTCCGCTTTCTGGATTCCGGAACCGGCTTTGCCTTAATTCTGAAAGTCTTCCCTTTCTTTAACTTCACGGCTTTTTTGTTGACTTTTACTGTCTTATAGTTGCCGACCTTGCCCCCGCTTGTGGCGACATGAATCGTTTTGGAAGAAGCGAGAACCTTCTGGGATCCGTTTACCTTCTTATAGGCTACAGCCATGAATTTATAATAGGTCCCTTTCTTAAGCCCGGATTTCTTCCAGGTATTTCCTTTCAGTACTTTCAGCACTTTATAAGGATACTTCTTTCCTCCGGTATTACATCTGTTTCCATAGATGATATAACCGTCTGCACCTTTCACCTTGGTCCATGTCAGCCGGACGGCCTTATTCGAAACCTTTTTGGCTCTCAGTTGAAGAAGTCCGAAGGTTGATCCTTTGATGTCCCCGTCTTTCTTATTATTCGCAATCGCTTTTTCTACAGAAGCGACGGAAGTGGGGTCATTTACATCTCCTTTGTCCCCTTCCGGCTTGGTAAGCTTGGGAATCACTTGCTGTTGCACAATGGTTTCTCCAC
The DNA here is from genome assembly GCA_946627575.1 of uncultured Lachnospiraceae bacterium. Taxonomy (GTDB): domain Bacteria; phylum Bacillota; class Clostridia; order Lachnospirales; family Lachnospiraceae; genus Anaerobutyricum. The sequence goes on along the minus strand of CAMOVS010000103.1, from coordinate 1,440 downwards.
ATACGCTGCAGTGACTGCCTTCCGTCAGGCCGGTAGAGCTGGTGGTTGCCGGAACAGCCTTGTCAATCACAGGGGTGTGGTCTTTCTTAGGAACGATGGTGTCCTCCTGAGTGATTTCATTCTTTCCTGCTTCATCACTAAAGAGTTTTCCGCATCCGCTGCAGGTATAGTATTCAATATTGCCGGTCTCTGAGCATGTGGCTTCCTTCTTGTCTGTTTTCACAAGCTTATGGACATGTTCGAGGACAGGGATGGTCTGTGTTTCCACATGACTGGAATCATTTTGGCAGATCCTTCTCTCTTGTCCCTCTTCCTCTTCGGTGGCTTCCTTTGTAACTTCCCATTCTGACCAGTTATGGCCGATAGCCTGGATGGTCTTATGGTCTCGGCTGACCTCCTTCTTGCAGGTCTGGCAGTAGACTACCTCGTCGTAGCCGCCTTCTTTTTCACAGGTAGCCGCCACTTCGTTCTCCTTGACCGCCTCGCCCGGATTATGGCCCAGGGCTGCCACTTTGGCGGTTGTAGTCTGTGTTTCAAAACCATCTGTATCGAATTTTGCCGTATAGGTTACGATACCGTCTTCCGTGCAGGTGGGCGCTTTTGTCTCCTCAGACTCTGCATCCGATGTTTCCTGCATCATGTGGGTGTCATCGTATTTACATTTCCGGTAGGCTGTGCAGGTAGTATGGTCTTCAGACCAGGTGTATTTAGGTTTGAGCCAGGTGTGTGTATGGCCGGTGTCCTGTACATTGATCTGAAGCATGGCCGGATGGGGTATTTCACTGTCGTCGATAAAATCCTTCGGCGTGTTGCTTGCCGCCATACTGGCTGTCTTATAGATTCCATCCTTGATCTTATATCTGAGATAAGCCGTTCCCTCGCCAACTGCAGTGAATTTCACCTGCCCGCTCACGGGATCCTTTACCGGTTTTATGACATCATTCCCTGTCTCGGTGATATCATTTCCATCCTTGTCAAGGAACACATAGCTTCCGTTGGCTTTATAGAATGTATAGAAGTCCGCTCCGAACTTATTCAGTGCTCTTAGATTATAATCGCCGGCATAATTTGTATCGCCTTTTTCCATGGTAATCTCGCTTAGCCACGGCTTGTTATGGAGAACACCGTCCGGGTTCACGAACTTGATCGCATCGATCGGATAAATCGGGAGGATTTCATCCACTTCTGTTTTGACCAGATTGACTTTTCCTGAGAAGGTCGCAGGAGTCACATCAAAGGGAACCGTGGTGGAAAGCAGGCGGATCATTGAATCATAGTTCCGTCGTAGAACAATCCATTTAATCCCATCCGCATCAGCCATCTCTGATGACCCCATGCTTTGTGTATAACGTTTGGCAAGGTCTGCCCTGGCATCGCTTGTAGTGCCGAAATCTGTCAGCTTCTCAAAGGAAATCTCGACTTCCCTGTTACTATTGGTCA
>CAMOVS010000102.1 GCA_946627575.1 uncultured Lachnospiraceae bacterium | reverse complement strand
TTCTCCGTGGAATACCTGCCCGGCCAGTTTGATCAGAGAGCGGATTCGGCAGAGCAGTGTCTGAAGCTGATCCATGAGAAAGAAGAGCCTGTGATCCGGTCTGCGACGACCTATGTCCTCTCAGGAGATCTTTCTATGGAAGAATTCCGGATGATCAGAGATTACTGCATCAACCCGGTAGATTCCAGGGAGGCTGCAGCGGCCATTCCCGAGACTCTCCGCATGCAGTATGATGAGCCGGAAGATGTGAAATATTTTGATAAGTTCAGAAGCATGGAGAAGGGAGCTCTCAGGGCCCTCTACGAGTCTCTCGGTCTGGCTATGACTTTCAAAGATTTCCTCCATATTCAGAATTACTACAAAAAGGAGAACAGAGATCCCTCTATGACAGAGATCCGTGTTCTTGACACTTACTGGTCAGACCACTGCCGCCATACTACCTTCTCCACCGAGCTGACGGATATCAAATTTGAAGAGGGTTATTATAAACCCTTATTCTACAAGACCTACATGAGCTATCTTCATGACCGCCTTGACGTCTACGGAGACCGCAAGGATAAGTTTGTCTGTCTTATGGATCTGGCTCTCATGGGTATGCGCAAGCTTAAGCTGGACGGCGTACTGGATAACCTGGAAGAGAGCGATGAGATTAATGCCTGCAATATCGTGGTTCCTGTGGAGTTCAGGGATGGCAAGAAAGAAGATTGGCTGATCAGCTTTAAGAATGAGACCCACAACCATCCTACGGAGATCGAGCCCTTTGGCGGGGCTGCCACATGTCTGGGCGGTGCCATCCGTGATCCCCTGTCAGGAAGAACCTATGTATATCAGGCCATGCGTGTTACCGGATGTGCTGATCCTACCATGCCCCTGGATGAGACCATGAAGGGCAAGCTGCCCCAGAGAAAACTGACCACCGGCGCAGCCAAGGGCTACAGCTCCTACGGCAATCAGATCGGTCTGGCCACCGGCCTGGTGGATGAGATCTATCACCCCGGCTACGTGGCCAAGCGTATGGAGATCGGCGCGGTAATCGGTGCGGCTCCTAAGAAAAATGTGGTAAGAAAGAATTCCGATCCCGGCGATATCATTGTACTTCTCGGAGGAAGAACAGGCAGGGACGGTTGCGGAGGAGCAACCGGTTCCTCCAAGGCCCATACGACCTCATCCATCGATACCTGCGGCGCGGAGGTGCAGAAGGGCAACCCGCCTACAGAAAGAAAGATCCAGCGCCTTTTCCGCCGTCCGGAAGTTGCCCGTCTGATCAAAAAGTGCAACGACTTCGGTGCCGGCGGTGTCTCTGTCGCCATCGGTGAACTGGCGGACGGTCTGCTCATTGATCTTGACAAGGTGCCTAAGAAATACGCGGGTCTCGATGGTACAGAGCTTGCTATTTCCGAGTCTCAGGAGAGAATGGCGGTTGTCCTGGATCCGGGTCATGTAGACAGGTTCCTGGCCTATGCCGCTGAGGAGAACCTGGAAGCCGTTGCCGTAGCCGAAGTTACGGAGGAAAAACGTCTGGTTATGACCTGGAGGGGGAAGACCATTGTCGACCTTTCCAGAGCTTTCCTTGATACCAACGGTGCCCATCAGGAGACCAGCGTATATGTTGAGATGCCGGATGAGAAAGAGGCTTATTATAAAAAGAATGACAAGGCGTCCGACCTTAAGGAAATATGGCTGAAAACACTATCCGATCTGAATGTATGCTCCAAAAAGGGACTGGTGGAAATGTTCGACAGCACCGTGGGAGCTTCATCCGTAACCATGCCCTTCGGCGGAAAGACTCAGCTGACTCCGGTACAGACCATGTCGGCCAAGATCCCTCTGGACCATGGCAGTTCGGACTTTGCGACCATGATGTCCTATGGTTTTGATCCTTATCTGTCCTCCTGGAGTCCCTATCATGGAGCTGTTTATGCAGTTCTTTTATCCATCGCAAAGATTGTAGCGGCAGGAGGAGATTACCGTAAGATCCGCCTGACCTTCCAGGAATACTTTGAGAGACTGGGTCAAGACCCCAAACGCTGGGGCAAACCCTTCGCGGCTCTTCTTGGTGCTTACAATGCCCAGAAAGGCTTCAAGATTCCTGCCATCGGCGGTAAGGACAGCATGTCAGGATCCTTCGAAGATATCGATGTACCGCCCACGCTGGTTTCCTTTGCCGTGGATTACAACAAGGCCTCCCGCATCATTACCCCGGAATTCAAGAAGGCCGGCAATTATGTGATGAGACTTGATATTCCCTTCGATGAATACGGAATACCGGATTACGAGAAAGCTTGTGATATATACCGGCAGTTCTATAAGATGGCCAAGAAGGGCGTCATTGAAGCAGCCTTTGCCCTGGGCAGCGGGGGCATGATCGAAGGCATCAGTAAGATGTGCTTTGGCAACATGCTGGGGCTGGAGCTTCACAGCGATATCTCTCTTAAGGATCTGACCAGGAAGTTCTACGGGTCCATCCTCTTTGAGATCGATATCAAGAACATGGGAGAACTTATTCTTCCCTGCACCGCCGTTGGTTCTCTGCTTAAGGAAAGAAAGATTAAAACCAGCTATCATGGAAGTATCGATCTGGAAGAAATGCTGGAAGCCTGGGAAGAACCTCTGGAGTCGGTATTCCCGACCCGGACCGGCCAGTATCCCCGCAAGGTATCCATGCCCCTTTACAACAAGGGCACGGTCTATGCCAGCCGGCACAAAACTGCTGTACCCAGAGTATTTATCCCGGTCTTCCCCGGAACCAACTGCGAGTATGATTCTGCCAGGGCCTTCCGCAGGGCCGGAGCAGAGACGGATGTCGTCGTCTTCCGCAACAACTCCGCCCAGGATATCCTGGATTCGGTAGAATTATTTGAAAAGACCATCCGACAGTCACAGATCCTCATGTTCCCGGGAGGTTTCTCGGCCGGCGATGAACCGGAAGGATCGGCCAAGTTCTTTGCTTCCGTCTTCCGGAATGAGAAGATCAAGGAAGCAGTTATGGACCTTTTGGAGAAGAGAGATGGCCTGGTGCTGGGTATCTGCAACGGATTCCAGGCGCTGATTAAGCTGGGCCTCCTTCCCTATGGCTTTATCACCGAGCAGAAGGAGGATTCGCCGACCCTGACCATGAATGAGATCGGCCGCCATATCTCCATGGCTGCCTACACCAGGGTTGTATCCAACAAATCTCCATGGCTGCAGAAGGCTATGCTGGATGATGTCTATGCCGTGCCGGTATCTCACGGTGAGGGACGATTCGTTGCCTCCCGCGAAGTCATTGAGAAGCTTTTTGAGAATGGTCAGGTAGCGACCCAGTATGTGGATCTTTCCGGGAACCCGACCATGGATATCCGCTACAATCCTAACGGTTCCTACTATGCCATCGAGGGTATCACCAGCCCCAATGGCAGGGTTCTTGGCAAGATGGGTCATTCCGAGCGTATCGGTTCCAATGTAAGCAAGAACATCCCCATCAAGCAGAACCAGCACATCTTTGAGAGCGGTCTGGAGTATTTTAAGTAAATTAAACAGATTCTTTGCCGGATTTGGAATACGATCCTTTTGATCCGATTCTGTACGCCCGCACCACTGTCTGTCAAAGGCAATGGTGCGGGCGATTGTATGTTATCCTATTAAAGTTTTGCTGGCTTTTTACCCGGATTTGTGTTAGAATCACAAAGATACTGCGATTAGCGGGAAGCGAAAGGCCGAGACTTCTGAAGAGGGCTCTTTGGAAGAGGGATTAGAAAGAGCCTTGTTCAGTTGTTTCGGACCTTCCCGCTCCAAGCTTTTTCATAAAGGAAAAGTTCCTATAATTACAGGAGGGTTTATCGATTATGGTGAAACAATTTTCAATGGAACTGGCTGGCAGGACTTTGATGGTCGAGATCGGCAAGGTTGCTGCTCAGGCTAACGGTGCTGCTTTTATGCATTATGGCGATACCGTGGTTCTGTGTACTGCTACGGCCTCTGAGAAGCCAAGAGACGGGATTGATTTCTTTCCCCTCTCTGTAGACTTTGAGGAGAAGATGTATTCTGTCGGAAAGATTCCGGGAGGTTTTAACAAGAGGGAGGGTAAACCCTCTGAGCATGCGGTTCTGACTTCCCGTGTCATTGACCGGCCTATGCGTCCTCTTTTCCCCAAGGATTACCGCAATGACGTCAGCCTTAACAATCTGGTTATGTCCGTAGATCCGGACTGCTCTCCGGAAGTTACTGCTATGATCGGAGCATCTATCGCTACATCCATCTCGGATATCCCCTTTGCCGGCCCCATCGCCGCTACCATTATCGGACTGATCGACGGGGAACTGGTTGTCAATCCGACCACAGAACAGTCCAAGGAGTCCGACCTGGCCCTGACAGTTGCTTCAACGGCAGAGAAGGTGATCATGATTGAAGCCGGAGCCAATGAGGTGCCGGAGGATGTCATGCTCGATGCTATCTTTAAGGCCCATGAGGTCAACCAGGAGATTATCCGCTTTATCGACCGTATCGTAGAGGAGTGTGGTCTGCCCAAGCATGATTATGAACATGTGGATACACCGGAGGATCTTTGGGAGGATATGCTGACAGCTATCCCTGCTGAAGAGATGGAAGAGGCCGTTTTCACTGACAGAAAGCAGGATAGAGACGAGAACATCCGTCAGATTAAGGCCAGACTGGAAGAGCGTTATGCACAAGACCATGAAGACTGGCTGCCTCTGATCGACGATGCCGTATATAAATATCAGAAAAAGACTGTCCGCAAGATGATTCTGGTAGACCATAAGCGTCCGGACGGCAGAGGAATCAAGGAGATCCGTCCTTTGTCCGCCGAGATTGACCTTCTGCCCAGAACCCACGGTTCCGGTATGTTCACCAGAGGTCAGACCCAGATCTGTACGGTTACCACCCTGGGTCCCCTTTCTGAGGCTCAGAAGATCGATGGCATCGATGTTACTGTAACATCCAAGCGTTATATGCATCACTATAACTTCCCCAGCTATTCTGTTGGCGAAACCCGTCCCAACAGAGGACCGGGAAGACGTGAGATCGGCCATGGAGCCCTGGCAGAAAGAGCCCTTCTTCCGGTTCTTCCCAGCGAGGATGACTTCCCCTACGCCATCCGTACCGTATCCGAGACCTTTGAGTCCAACGGTTCTACATCCCAGGCCAGCGTATGTGCTTCATCCCTGTCCCTGATGGCAGCGGGCGTACCGATCAAGAAGCCTGTTGCCGGAATCTCTGCCGGCCTTGTGACCGGTGAGACCGATGACGATTATCTGGTTCTGACCGATATCCAGGGCCTGGAAGACTTCTTTGGCGATATGGACTTCAAGGTTGCAGGTACCCACGATGGCATCACAGCCATCCAGATGGATATTAAGATCCACGGTCTTACACCGGCCATTATCCGGGAAGCTATCGCAAGAACCAAGGAAGCAAGAGAGTACATCCTGACCGAGATCATGGAGCCGGTAATCTCTGAGCCCAGACCTGAGGTTGGCAAGTATGCTCCCAAGATCAAGCAGATGTTTGTGGATCCGGAGAAGATCAGTGAGATCATCGGAAAGCAGGGTAAGACCATTAATGGTATCATCGACGAGACCGGTGTTAAGATTGATATTAACGATGACGGTCGCGTAGATATCTGTGGCGTAGAACAGGATATGATCGATAAGGCCATGGAGATCATCCACCTTAT
>CAMOVS010000101.1 GCA_946627575.1 uncultured Lachnospiraceae bacterium | reverse complement strand
GTTTTATATGAATTTTTCAAGGTACTATTGGCAGGGCTTTTGACCCCAACATCATATAATTCGTATGAAGCCCCCTATTGAACTTGTTTTGCAGAGTCTGCTATTGGTTCAATAGGGGCTGTTTGTTGAAAGAGGTATATCATAATTCTTGGATGTTCAACACTCGAATGGTTATTAAAAACTTCCCAATCGGGTGTTGTAAGTACTTATTAATTATTATATTATATAAATATTAATTATTATATTATATAAATAATAAAAAAGATTAGAGTTTATTATACTGTAGGAGAGGAGGAAGTAAATGAATTGTGCTTTGGTTGATGTCCGTTCATGGCAGAATTACTGTCTTGAATTAACATTTCGCAACGGGAGCTGGAATTTATGATGATGGATTAACAAGAATGTAATCCGTTTTTGCCAAAAGAGGAAGGAGAAGATAATGAAGAGGAAAGCAAGAAGACTCCCCGCCGCTATAGCAAGTCTGATTCTTGCGGTCATGATCCTGCCATGGACCTTATCGCTACAGGTTTTCGCGGAAGATGAAGACGGTCCCAAGGATAACGATATCGTAAAGTATTACTATAATGACGACAAGACACTGCGTACCGGGATCAAGAAGATCATCCTTGATCCTTATACCTACAATGATGTAAGTGGTAACCAAGCAGGCAATGTCAACACGACCTATCTGAATAATGTAGTCAAAAACTATCTTTTGAAAAACTGGGCCAAAGTGGCGGATAATATCTTCTCCTCCCAGGGGGAACGGTCCAATTATATCACCGATGCCGAATATAACAAGCAGTATCAAAAGCATGGAAGCAGCGGGACAGATCTCCCTGTAAGGGCAGATCTGAGAGCACTTTTTTCATCGGGCAACGCTGACAAGAGCAGCAAGTGGGGAGACGACGCCGGTTGGAAAATTACCGGTTTGACTTCAACCACTTCCATGAATGCCATACGGAAGGCCATGGCTCAGGAGATATGTAATGGTATGAATCGAGGAGTTGCCCTTGATTCAGGCGGTCCGGACAGGATTCTGGACAAATCTCCCCTCGGAGAGAGACTGTCTTTATTGAAAAGAGATGAAAAGACAGACTCTACCAGGGCTTTTTACAATATATATACCTATGTTGACCGGTCTTCCGGCACAACCGGCATGACCTATCATTCCTATGGAATTGCCTTCTATGATTTTGACCTTACCATCATTGCAGACGAGAAGCTAAGCTATATTACCAGTGCGGAAAAGTATCTGGATAAGGATGATCCTCTGGAAGCCGCCAGCCATGATGAAACTACCAAGGTTAAATACAAGAAGACTAAAGGAGCCGCGGCTTCCAATTATATAGAAAACAATTCCATGGAGGAGACCGAGAACAGTGTCAGCCTGACCAATTCTGATTCTTACTCCATCACCACCGGAACGGAAACATCCGAGACCTATTCTTATTCCCAGATGATCGGTTCGGATTTCGGAATCGGACCGGGAGCGACACCTTTCCCAAGATGGACACTCAAGGTTGAGTTTACCGCTGAGCAGATCTTCTCCAACGTCAGGAAGACGGAGAAAACGGCAACATCAACCACGGAACAGACGATTAACACTTCCATCACAATCCCCCCACAGGCTGCAGTGGAGATTCTGCAGGATCAGGGCACAACGGATATTGACTTCAACTTTGACTGTCCGGTTGCTATCAGTTTTAAAGTTGCTGTTTTCTCCATGGGCGGGCATGTTTCCCTGACTGCCGGGTCGGGCTCGACGATGACCCAGGGAACAGCAGGTTATACCCAGTCCGATTACTGCACCATCTTCGGAGGTGATTCCCAGGACGCAGGGTACTCCGCCAACGAGAATCTATACAACAGAGGCGTTAAGAACATAGGGATTAATGGTTTTGATGCGGCTTACGGCAAGACCTCCGGCCGATTCAACAACGTTGGCGGAAGATACAGTGAAACCAACGAGATCAACTGGGCGGACAGCAATATGACCGCTGCCAAGAAGAAAGAGGTTGAAGAGGTCGCCAAGGATGTTCCTCTGGCTGCTTCCGGCTCCAGTATTACCCTGAAGGCCAAAGAGATGTCTTCGAGTGTCAACCATATCGAGCCTCTTTATCTCCTGAAAACCGTGTCACTAAACAAGAATCTTGAGGATGAATATGATATGACCGTGGGAGATGATTTTCAGCTCAGTGGTCTGACCCTGGAAGGTTATAACAAAAACAATGCTCCCTATTATGGTTTTGAGCAAGAAGACGGGCACTGGGTCCTGTGTGCCTCCGACGGCACTATCCAGCAAACCAGCGACTATGTGGACTTGAAGACTTCGACATCCGGCAGGCAGGTTGTAAATGCCAAGGCAGTAAATGCCAAGGCAGATGGCGTCCAGTATCTGAAATGGGTGCTGAACGATGATGTAAACGGTCATAAATCCAAGGTGGAATCCGAGGTTGTCAAAGGAAAGTATGACTGCCTGAAGGAGGATGGCTGGGCAGATAACGATTCCATAAATCATCCCCTCATTCGGCTTAACATCTCAGAAAAGGAATTTGAGGGAACCGTAAGTCTCAACGGATCCTATTCCGGCTATGTGGGGGACGGTCCCAGACTCCTCACGGATAATGGCCTGACTCCGGTCGTGGAAGACCCTTCCGGCAAGGAAGTATCCCGCCCGGTAACCTGGGAAGCCAAGGAGCTGAAAGGCCTGAGTGTTGATGAGGATGGCCATGTGACCTTCTCCAGCCCGGGTTCCTATCATGTGCGTGTGTACACCGGTTCAACAAAGAAAAAATATTCCAATTGGCAGGAGATCACTGCTCTGGCTCCCAAAAAGTTGGATCAACTCACTATCTCCGACCAGGGCAAGCCCAAGGTTCTTGAAAGCTTTATCCTTGGTGACAGGGATAGTAATATCATAGACCTGCATGGGCTGAGCTTTGAAGGAAAAGATCAGTATGAGAATCCCTGGCCGGTCGCAGCCTCTGATATGACCTGGCAGGTTAACGACAAGGATATCAACGGGACGACATTCAAGGCGGACAAAGCAGGCAGCTATACGATAAAGGCCGTATCAGCAGGCGTGGTTTCCAATGAGCTGACCTTGACGGTGAAGCCGGAAAGGGCACTGAAAGAGCTGACCATTGAAAGTAAAGAATTGACGGATAATGGTCTGGGGATCGGAGAAGATTATGAAGTCGATCTGTCCGATATCAAAGTAACGGCAAAGGACCAGTATGGAGATCCTTTTAACCATAAGAAGCTTGTGAATCAGTGGGTTTCTGATGATCGCTACTCCCAGATCAGCGACGGAAAGAAACTGATGGGAATTGCCACAGGAAATGGGAGTCTGAAGCTTGAGTGTGGCCTTGGATCCTCCAAAATTGTTTCCAATACCCTGGGGTTCAAAGTATATAGCAAGCCTTATGTAGAAGAACTCTTTTATGACGGAGAAGACCAGATCCTGGAAGGAAATCCTTTCCGGCTCTATAATCTGAAGTTGACGGCCAAAGATCAAAATGGAGATCTTTATTCCTTATCCCCTGCTGAGATTGCTTCTGTTGAATGGGAGCTGACGGACAAAGGAACCATCAGCGGTTCTTCCGGCAATATTTCCTATGATAAGACAAGCAAGATCCTGACAGTGAAAGAAGGGACTCTGCCCTATGGTGATTATGGAAATATCATTCTAAGCGGAGTATTTACAAACAAAAACAAGCTGAAAGTTAGTGCCGCAGCAACTATTGAAGTGCGTCAGCAGCCGATTCTTCACAGTCTGAAGTTGGAAAGAAAAGAAGGGACAGCGGATCTGAAGACAGGGGCGACAGACTTATGTCTGGACTACTTTGTCGTAACCGGTGAGGACCAGTATGGGGAATCCTATGATCTGACCTATAATAATCTTTCTTTCTCAAGCAGTAATGAAGAAGCATTTACAATTATCGATGGAAGCAGCAAGCTCCGAAGCAGGATTAAGGCAGGCAAACCCAAACAGAAAGCAGTGATCACCGTATCTACTGTTAACAAGGCAGCAAAAACCGTGATAAGCAATGGGGTGGAACTGACAGTTCCGCGTGTAAGGTCTCTGGAAGCCATCAAGTTCACAACGCCTCCCGAGATGCTTCCCATCGAAACGGAAACGGACATCAGGACATTTGGAGCAGTTTGTTATGATGATGAAGGAGAGCCATACAGCGAGGAAGACCTTGCCGCTTATCCAGCATCGATCAAGTATGGATTCAATGAGCTGGATACCGATTCTGTTTTCAATATCAGGAAGAATATTCTTGGATCCGGAACAAAAACGGGTTATGTAACTGTCAACGCCAATGTAGTCAATAAGAGTACTGCAATTTACGGATCAAATGGACAGACTCTTGAAAACGGCCTGAAGATCTGGATCGGCCCCAGGGTTGATTCCTTTACCGCAGACAAAACAGTGCTGGATTGTGACGGCCAAAAAGTCACCTTTACTCTGGAAGGAGAATGGCTGGCAGACGGTGCGGACTCCGGCATAGAGATCTGGCTGGAAGGTGTGAATTCTGACCTGGTTGATACGGCAAAGGCCGAAGGGGATAATAAGAAGATGAAGGCAGAGATCAGCCTGCCCGGGAATCCTTCCGACACGCCTCAGAAATATTTTGCCTATTATCTTATCGGTGGAAATAAGGTCAATGCAGCCAACCCGATTGAAATCACGGTAAACAACCATAGCTTGTCCAAAGTGGAAGCCAAGAAAGCCACATGCAGCACGGATGGCAACATCGAATACTGGCAGTGCAGCAACTGTCACAAGAAATATGCGGATGAGAAAGGAGAAAAGGTATTAACCTCTGCTGAGGTCCGAATCAAAGCGACCGGACACAGCTGGGACAAAGGCGAGATCACAAAAGCAGCCAGAGGTTCTTCTGCCGGTCTCATCACTTATACCTGTAAAAATGACGCAGCACATAAAAAGATGGCAGCAATCCCGCTTCTTCTTACAAAGATGAAATCACCGAAGGCGACTGCCATCAGCTTCTCCTGGACAAAGATACCTATGGCTGAGGGATATGAGATCCGTTTTGCAAGATGCAGCGGCAAAGATACCATAAGAAGCTGTAAGCTTGTTAAAACCATAAAGGATGCGAACACCCTTACATGGAGTAAGACAAAGTTGAAAATGAAAACCCCTTACAAAGGATATGTCAAGGCATACCGTATGGAAAACGGCAAAAAGAAATACCTGGCATCCGGCGTTCAGGTGCACTGCATTACCGGTAACAGCAACGCAACCCATACGAATGCAAAAAAAATAATTCCAACGAGAAAAACTCTGACTGTGAAGACAGGACAGACCAAAGCTCTCCCAAAATGCCTGGTAAAGAAATATGCCCGAAAGAAGCAATTGCTTGCCCATGAAGCAAAACTGCGCTATGCCACATCGGATGAAAATATTGCAACCGTTAATAGCAAAGGCAAAGTTACTGCTAAAGGGAAAGGAACCTGTGCGATCTATGTGTTCGCCAACAATGGTGTCCGGGCATCAGTCAAGCTGAAAGTGAAATAAACAGCTGGACTTATGCAGTAAAATGAAAAGAAAAATGGGGTCATTCTGGCCCCATTTTTCTTATAGCACTATATAATGATGTAAGGGTCGAAAGGTAGTGTTTTTTTCTTTCGCTCTCCTATAGTACCTT
>CAMOVS010000100.1 GCA_946627575.1 uncultured Lachnospiraceae bacterium | reverse complement strand
CATTGACATAGCAGCGGGCAACCGTCATACCTTCCTCCAGATTAATCTTGGTCTGCTTCTGTGCTTCTACGATGCCGCTGTAGCGGTTGGTATGGGTAGAGCCAAGATTATATCCCAGGATCTCCTGAACGGTCTGTACATAGGCCTTGCCTTCCGGGGCCTTGCGCATGTTCCTTAAGATAAAGAAGGCTGCCAGGCCAAGAGCCACAACGGCCACCGCTGCAGCGATGATGTATTTTTTCTTTGATCCTTTATCATCGTCCAGATAGTAGCTGTCCTCATCATCACTGTCTTCGTCTGAATCCGATTCCTCATCATAGGACTCATCCACCGATCTTTCATCTTCATCTTCGTAGACATCCGAAGTCTCATCTGCCAGCTCAGATTCATCCGGTCCGCCCATCTCATCCGCGAGGGCAAAGAGGGCCGGATTCAAGACCAGATCATCGTCATCGGTCAGCCATCCGGTCTCGGTTGCATCCGGATTCTGCCCGGCTTCCCCGGAAACTCCATCCGGGAGGGAAGAGCTGTGATCCTCTTCTTTTGCGGCTGTTTCTTCTATATCAGCTATATCATATTCATCCGGCATGGAATCAGCTGCATCAGCTTCTTCCGTCACGGACGGGGACGGCTCTTGTACATCAAACAGATTGAAGGGTTCCGTCTCCTGCCCGGCCTCTTCCTCTGCTTCAAAGGAATCAAAGCTATCCTGCTCGGATTCAGCTGAGTCAGGCTCTTCATATTGATCGGACTCAGACTCATAGGATTCTTCTTCTGCGTCATCGTAGAGCTGAATGTCCTTTTTCGGCTTGCGGAAGAAACCAAAGAGTCCTTTCTTCTTTGGTTTGGATTCTTCAGCCGGTTCTTCATATTCTTCTTCCTGTCCTGCGTCATAGCTTTCATCATAGGAAGAGCCATTACTTTCGGGGGCGGATGAGTCGGAAAACAGATCTGCGATCAGGTCTTCCTCCCGGGTCATCGTTTCGTCGTATTCGCCCTCTCCTTCAACCACCTCAAGGCTGTCCAAGATCATTGCCGACTGCTGAGATGGCTCATCTGTTGTCATGGATTTTTTCCGTCTGCCAAACATCAGTATCCTCCTAAAATATGTGTCTATATCCATCTCTTCGGAGAAGAGATTCCACAAGACAGCTGATAATCATGATTTCCAAAATCGAAGTCTCCACATGAATGCATGACAAAAAAATATGTGATTATTGATCCAAAACACATAGTATTTGCAAAAATAACATTCAAATCAACTGTACTATAACATAAATACAAGGAAAAATCTTTCATCAGAGAATAAATTAATATAAACTTCACATTTATTTCACAATATAGAAAATAGTCTTACTCCCAGTTAATAGAGCACCGGACTTTTCGCCATCAGTTTATCATCTCTTTTATAAAATGCAAGCCGGCTGCCCCTGACTCTTTTACCCTGTCCTCCATACCGGTCAGGACACGTACACGAAGCGTGCCGTACATTCGAGGGCAGTTTCACGAATGAAATCCACGAAAGAAATCAAACTTCCTTGCGAGGAATCAAAGATAGAGGTCTCCGTCAAAGACCGTGGTAGCCGGGCCGGTCATATAGATGATGTTCTCCGCCCGGTCCCAGAGAATCTCCAGGTCTCCGCCAAGAAGGTGGACGGTAATATCCTCTTCCGTCCTTCCCGTAAGAACACAGGCTACCGCCACCGCGCAGGCTCCGGTACCGCAGGCCAGGGTTTCTCCTGCGCCACGTTCCCAGACCCTCATATCCACGGATCTACGATCATTGACCTTGACAAATTCCGTGTTAATCCTCTTGGGGAAAATCATATGATTCTCAAACAGGGGGCCGATGGTCTCCAGGTCCAGATCACGGACATGGTCGGTGAAGATGACCGCATGGGGGTTTCCCATGGATACGCAAGTGGCCTGATAGGTCTTTCCCAAAACCTCCACAGGGATATTCACCGGAGGGTCTATCTTGGTTTTGACCGGAATCTGCCGGGGATCCAGCACGGGAGCTCCCATATTGACACGGACCTTGGCCACTTTGCCATCCTCCACATAGAGCTTCAGCTGCTTAATGCCGGCCAGGGTCTCCACACTGATATCGGTTTTCTCCGTCAGACCGTAATCATAGACATACTTGCCCACACAGCGGATTCCGTTGCCGCACATCTCAGCCTGGGACCCGTCGGCATTGTACATAACCATCCTGAAATCAGCCTTGTCAGAAGGACAGATCAGAATCAGGCCATCCGACCCTACACCAAAGTTACGATTACTGATAAAACGGGCCAGTTGCTCCGGGTTTTCCACTACCTCTTTAAAACAATTCACATAGACATAATCATTTCCTATACCCTGCATCTTTGTAAATTTCATTGGATGCTCCTTTCTGATCAAGACGCCTCCGGCATCTAGGACGCCGGGGTAATATAAAACCATCGTCGATGGAAGACAATGCAGTTATGCGTTTATCAAGACAAGCAAAATGTATCGTTTAATTTAATGGGATAAGATGTACTAGTATTTATAAAGATACTCTTTGATCTCCCAGGCGGATATCTGCCTGTGCCAGTCATCCCACTCCCGCCGTTTGGCTTCTAAGTATTTGGCGCTGATATGATCCCCCAGTATCTTCTGCACAAAGGAATCTTCCTCGAAGGCCCGGCAGGCTTCCGCCAGATTCTCGGGCAGGCGGTCCAGCTGCAATGCTTTGGTCTGCTCCGGGCTCATCTGGTAGAGATTCTTCCCGATGGGGTCAGACGGGGTTCGTTTTCTCTCCATCCCATCCATTCCTGCAGCCAGAGCCAGGGCCAGGGCAAGATAAGGATTGACGGCCGAATCGGGACTCCTTAGCTCCACCCGGGTGTTCTGGCCGCGGATGGCCGGAATCCGGATCAAGGGACTGCGGTTGGAGGCAGACCAGGCTATGGTTACCGGCGCCTCGTATCCCGGAACCAGCCTTTTGTAGGAGTTGACCAGGGGATTCATAATCAAGGACATGCCCCTGGCGTGATCCATAAGGCCGGCAATGAAGCTATAGCAGGCCGGACTAAGATTCATAGGATCCTCTTTACGGAAGAAAGCATTTTTCCCTTCCCGGTCATGGAGGGAAAGGTGAATATGAAGGCCGCTTCCGTCCACCCCTTCGATGGGCTTAGGCATGAAGGATGCATATAGTCCCTGCCGTCTGGCTATGGTCTTGGCCACCAGGCGGAAGGTCATAATGTCGTCGGCGCTGTTGAGGGCATTTTCATACTTAAGGTCAATCTCGTGCTGGGCCGGGGCAACCTCATGATGAGAAGCTTCCACCTGGATCTTCATGGCTTCAAGGGCCAGGATGATGTCCCTCCGGGTATCACCGAAAAGGTCCACAGGGGCCATGTCAAAGTAGCCTGCCTTCTCATGGCTGGCTGTGGATGGGTTCCCGTGCTCGTCCGTATTAAACAGGAAGAACTCACACTCGGGACCGACCTCAAAAATATAGCCTCTCCTGGAAGCTTCCCTGAGAACCTTCTTCAGGATATAGCGGCTGTCCCCTTCAAAGGGGATGCCCTCCGGCCGGTAGATATCGCAGAGGATCCGGGCTGTTTTTCCCTGTCCCGTATCCCAGGGGAAAATAGAAAATGTATTAAGATCCGGATAAAGGTACATGTCGGATTCCTCGATCCTGACAAAGCCCTCAATAGCGGACCTGTCGAACATGCACTTATTATCCAGCGCCTTCTCAAGCTGGGAAGCCGGAATGGCCACATTCTTTAAAGAACCGAATACATCCGCGAACTGGAGCCGGATGAACTGGATTCTCTCCTCCTCGACTATGTGGATGATATCGTCTTTGGTTAATTTCTTCATATTACTTATTTCCTTTTTGAGAGTCCCGCTATGGGGAGATGATATGGTCTTGATCTGACACAATGGCCGGAAGCCGTAACGGATCACAAAGTCAATTATTCACGATTATGCAAGCATATCGTGAAAATTGACCTTTTGACCCTGATATCATCATTATATATGATATCCTATAAGAGTCCATTGAAAAATCTGTGAAATATCCCGGGATTCTTGTTTTTTTGCAAAGAGTGTAATACACTTAACAGATATAGTGTATGAAAGTCCGAACAGACCTGGCCAGGAGGTCGATTTCCTCCCTCTAATCCCGGATTTGGGCTTGATATGGACTTATTATTATAAAAAGGAGACTGACATGGCGAAAGGCAATTATCAAAAAGAACTGGACCGGATCCTGGATCGATTGAAAGAGAGGGGTGACCGGCCCCGGCTTCTCCTCCATGTATGCTGTGCGCCCTGCAGCAGCTATGTGCTGGAATACCTGAACACTTATTTTCAGATTAGCATACTTTTCTATAATCCTAACATCAGCCCCGAAAGCGAGTACATCTTCCGGCTGAATGAATTGAAAAGGCTTATCAAAGAGGCCGGCTATGAAGAGTCGGTCGATCTGCTGGAAGGAAACTACGATCCTGCCTCTTTTCTGGAAATGGCCAGAGGGATGGAGGACCTGCCTGAGCGGGGAGCCCGCTGTTATCATTGCTATGAATTGCGGATGAGGGAAGCGGCTCAGGCGGCCGCACGCCTGGGAGCAGATTATTTTACCACAAGTCTCTCCATCAGCCCTCATAAGAATGCGGATTGGATCAATGAGATCGGGACCCGCCTGGGCCAGGAGTACGGGGTCAGACACCTGCCCTCCGACTTCAAAAAAAGGAGCGGATATCTCCGCTCCATAGAATTATCCAATCAATATCATCTTTACCGGCAGAATTACTGCGGCTGTATCTTTTCCAAAAAGGAGGCCCGGCAAAGAGAGGAAGAAAAGGCGAAAGATGTCATGTCTTCCTGATAAAGCGGTTGCCGCAATTGGGACAGGTGATCTCCACCTTTCCATTGCCCCGGGGCACCCGAAGTCTCTGCTTGCAGTGGGGACAATTAAAGAAACGGAACTCCCTGTCCTGCTCCTTCCTGACCATTTTCTCTTCCTTTTCCAGGCTCTTTTTCTGCTTCTTAAGCTTCCTCTGCTCCTTTTTCTCCTCACCCAGAGGGGACAGGCGATCAAATACAGGGCCGCTTATGCGGCAGAAGCTATCATTTTCCCACCGTCTCCTGGCGACGGATGTCGAGAAAAAACGGAAACCGCAAAGAGCCACCAGTATAAGAGCCGGAACGAGAAGCCACCGTGCCGGCTTAAAGGGCAGGCAGCTGCCAAGCAGGCACAGGATAACAGCTGCCAGCAGAAGAACGGCAGAAAGAGTATCCATACCGTAGATCTTCTTCAGGTATTCTCTTGATTTTCCATAATAGCTGCCCATATCATTTCCCTTCTTCTACGGAATCCTTTCAGATATGGAATCCCGCCAAAAACAGAATCTCATTAAAGATAATGCAAACCTTGTTCCGGGTTAACTATCTAAACTCCGGCCAGATTGAAGCCCAGCTGACTGGCTGCCATCATGATGACGCCGGCCAGCATCACGCCGCACATTGCTGCCAGGACGCTGGACCGGAAATCCATCTTCAGAAAGCTGGCTGCCAGGGTCCCTGTCCAGGCGCCGGTGCCCGGCAGGGGGATGCCGACGAAAAGCATAAGGGCCAGGAAGGATCCTCTGGTCCCTGCGGAATCCTTAATTTTCTGCCCGGCCTTCCGGCCTTTGGTCACGCAAAAGCGG
>CAMOVS010000099.1 GCA_946627575.1 uncultured Lachnospiraceae bacterium | reverse complement strand
TTCCTCATTCGCTTTTCTGCATCCTCAATTCCAACCTCCTTGAGCAGGTCCACCGCCTTTTGATAGGCTACCTGCTTCGGTGTCTTGTAATGCCAGATCATTCCCTCCATAAGCTGTCTGCCGATCGTCATGGTAGGGTCAAGGGATGTCATAGGATCCTGAAAAACCATGGAAATCCTTCTCCCATTGATGTTTTTTCGAATCCATCTTTTATCTTTTTTTAATATATCAACGGTCTTCTTTTCCCCGTTTTCTTCGTAGGTGAATTCAATCGTTCCACTGTTGACCACAGCATTCTGCGCCAGGATACCCATAGCAGCCTTCATGGTCACAGATTTTCCGGAACCGGATTCTCCCACAATGGCTACGGCCTCTCCCTTCATGACCGAGAGATTGATTCCCCGGATGGCATGAACCGGTCCGGCCGTCGTCCTAAAGGTTATATCAAGATCTTTGATATCCAGTATTTTTTCATTATGATCAGCCATCATACCCTCCTTACATCTCCTTCATCCTGGGATCAAGTGCTTCTCTAAGACCATCAGCTACCAGATTAAAGCTAAGCATCAAAAGCGCCATAACCAGAATTGGTGCCACAATCTGGTAGGGATGTGTCGTAAAGCTGTTAAATCCATCAGAAATCAGGGAACCCAGAGAACACTGGGGAACAGGGATACCCAAACCAACAAAGGACAGAAAGGCCTCTGTGAAAATAGCAGTCGGAATGGAAAACATAACCTGGGTAATGATAGGGCCGATGATATTGGGTAGAACCTCCCGGAAAATGATAAAGAAGCTGCCGGCTCCGAGTGTTCGGGAAGCCAGTACAAACTCCTGCTCTTTGAGCTTGAGCATTTCCGCCCGGGCAATCCGGCTCATGCCGACCCACTCTGTCAGCATCAAAGCAATGATAATCGTCATCATACCAGGCTTAAACACCAGAAGAAGAAGGGTTACGATAACCAGTCTGGGGATGGAATTGGCCACCTCCAGAACCCTTTGCATAAACATATCCACCTTCCCGCCAAAGAAACCGGAAATCAGACCATAGCTCATGCCGATGATCATATCGATCAAAGCCGCTACTACGGCAATGATCAGAGAAACCCTGGCTCCGTGCCAGGTACGGGTCCAGATATCACGACCGAAATTATCCGATCCAAACCAATAATAAACATCATCCAGACCTTTTGTTTTGTAATTATTCACGGTTTTGCTTCCGGAAGTCGTATGCATGGTCTCATCCCCGTTGAAAAAACCGGTCTTCTCTATACCAGGGATCCTGGGAGCCAGGCTTTTTTGAGACAGATTCTGACCGGCATAGGAATACCCATTCATACCAGGTCCCACAATAGCCATAATAGTAATCAAAAGAATCATGGTTAAGCCGAATACAGCACTTTTCTTCCTTAAAAACCGTATGACCATTTCCTTCCAGAAGCTCTGTGAAGCAAAGTTGGTATCAATCTCGATCTCGCCTGCATTCTCCTTAAAGACAAAATCAGCATCCACGGGAACGTATGCCTCTGCTGCGGAAGCCGGGGAAAAAACCTCTTCTTTTTTCTTTTTAAACATCTTCTCTCCCCCTTCCTTATGCGTCATCTTTAGCCAGACGGATTCTCGGATCAATAATGCCATACATGATATCCACAACCAGCATGATCAGAATATACAAGGCCGAGTATATAAAGCTTAGAGAAATGACTACATTGTAATCATTGGACTGAATAGCATTCACCAGAAGAGATCCCACACCGGGAATGGCAAAAATCTTTTCAACAACAAGAGATCCTGTCATCAAGTCAACAATAAGCGGAGCCAAAACCGTGATAATAGGTATCAGTGCATTTCTTAAAGCATGCTTAAATACCAGGGCGGGGCCGGATAGACCCTTACTTTCTGCCAGCAGCATATAATCACTTCCCAGAACCTCCAACATCTCCGTACGGGTAAAACGAGCAATCGAGGCCATGGTAAACATGGACAGGGATATACTGGGAAGGATACTGGAATTCAGGGCCTGACTGTTATTATAAAGCATGGGGAAAAGCCTCCACTTATAACCAAACTCGAAGCTCAGAGCCAGAGCAAATACATAGGAAGGAACCGATACACCGATAACGGAGATGATGGTACATAAGGTATCGATGAAGGTATCATGCCGGAACGCAGCAATCAATCCGAGCAGCAATCCTACAATAGCTCCGAGGGCCACGGCATATCCTCCAATGGCGATCGAGACCGGCAATCTGGCTGCTATCAGCTGGGAAATAGGGGTGTTTTTGGAAATGTTATAACTCACGCCAAAATCTCCCCGAAGCATATTTCCTACATAACGGACGAACTGAACCACAATGGGCTGATCCAATCCGTATTTTGCGTACAGAAGCGCCTTCTGGTCCGCATCCAGCTTTTCATCATTAAAAGGAGATCCGGGCATCAGCTGCATTAGAATGAACAAGACAAGCAATATTACCAGTAGTGTAAATATTGCAGTAAGCACACGCTTACCAATATATTTTTTCACGGATTCACATCCTCCTTTTGGGTTCCCACCAGCTATGGGGGGAGGCCATATCCGCTTGAGACGGTTACACACGTAAGTATACGAACCAACTCCATCTCAAATGGATATGACCCCATCCATCGAAGATGGGGTCATATTCACTAAAAAAGCATTTCTCTTTTTGTTTCTCTTATTTCTTTACTGCATTCTTAAATACACGATTCAATGCAACCGGATGGAACTCGATACCGGTAACATTAGGAGAAAGCATCTCCGCATTGCACTGTGTATAGATCGGGAAGATTACAGCTTCATCCAGAACGATTTTTTCTGCATCATACATTCTTGTCCAGCGCTCTTCCGGCTTGGTAGCCAGTTCACCGGTTCTGCACTCTTCAATGATCTTATCGTATTCTTCATTGGTCCAGCATCCATAGTTCTCCGCACAATCTGTGATCCACATTCCAAGATAGGTCATAGGATCTGCATAGTCCGGTCCCCAACGAGTCAGACCCAGTTCATAATTGCCATCCTGCAGGTCTTCTACGCGCTGCTTCTTGGGTTCGGTCTTGATGTTGACGGTGAATCCCGGAAGAGTGGTCTCCCACTGGTCCTTCAGAACCTGAGCAACCTTCTTCGGTGCATCATCATCATCTACAACCATCTCGATATCAATCTTATCGGTTCCCAGTTCTTTCAGGCCAGCCTCCCAGTACTCGGCAGCCTTCTTGGCATCAAATCGGCATACATCAGAGTATTTAGTCTGGTCTTCTGCAAAGTCCGATCCATCCGGTCCGGTTGCAAAATCTTTAGGAACAGCGGTATAGGTAGGCGCTGAACCATCCTTAAGCACCTCCTCTGTGATGGCATCACGGTCGATCGCCATACTCAAAGCCATACGGATATTCAGGTTCGCCAGTTCTTTCACCTTGCTGATATTCGGTGATACATACCAGAGGTAGCCAGCACCAATAGCCTGAAAGGCTTCATCGCCCTCAACCTGGTCTACCTGATCTCCGTTGATAAGAGTCGTGTCCAGATCGCCTGTCTGATAGCTCATCAAAGCCTGCTGGGAATCCTGGATCACCTGATAGTTCAGACCGGAAAGCTGTATTCTTCCTGCATCCCAGTAGTCTTCATTTTTCTTCAAGTGGAAAGCAGTTGCAGACGGCTGATAGTCGTCCATAACGAAAGCACCATTGGAAAGCACGGTATCCGGACTGGTTCCAAATGTGTCTCCTACACTGGAGAAGAACTCTTCATTCACCGGATAGTAAGTGGGGAAGTACATAAGACTTAAGAAATAGCTGACCGGTACATTCAGTTCAACCTTAAGCGTCTTATCATCAACCGCTGTAACTCCAAGTTCTTTCTTGTCTTTCTCCCCGGCAATAATCTCCGCCGCATTCTTAATCTGACCGATATCACTCATCATGTAAGCGTACTCGGAAGCAACCTTAGGATCAACGGCTCTCTGCCATCCGAATACGAAATCAGCCGCCGTTACCGGAGTGCCATTGCTCCATTTGGCATCTCTGAGCTTAAAGGTATAAGTTTTACCATCGTCAGACAGTTCATAGCTCTCGGCGATAGCCGGTATAGGCTGGCCATCTGCATCCATCTGCATCAGGCCATCTGTGTAGTCAGCGATCACTTCAAATGAAGTGCCATCGGTTGCCTGCTGAGGATCCAGAGACTGTACCGGAGTCTCCAGCATAACATTCAGGTCTCCGCCTCCGGAACTTCCTGAACCAGCTGCTGCCCCTGTAGACTCGCCTGAGCTTGTCGCACCGGACCCACCACATCCTGCCAGGCCGACAATCATTGTCATGGCAAGCACGAACGCCAAAATAGACTTTTTCATGATTATTCCCTCCTCTTTCATTTCTAATAAAGGAAAACGCAAAGTCCACACGCTTTCCAAGGTGCTTTTAGTATAGCATTATTAGCGATAAAAAACAAGAAATCAACCATTATGACATGGATGTGGTTTTTCTTTTGATAAAAGATCCGTGTAATTCCATTATGTTCTCCCCGCTGTCCCACGTATTAAATGGTTCACTGTCCCCGCGGTTCATTTTTTACCAATCAAAACTGGAATTTGCGCGTTCCTACGAGCGGTGCACAGACGGAATGAAATTGACCGCTGGGAGTTTACCGATATCCAGCACTTCAGAAAGATTATTTTCGATAAAGTCAATGGACTCCTGAAATCCATCGATCCATCCCTTCATTAACGATCACTCCTCTCTGCTGCATAGCCAGTGTATCAAAATATGCTTATAGCTTCCCGACATTTTGTGCTCACTTGATTCGGAATTATCAGTTTCCTTTCGTGTGCAGATCAATATAATCGTTCACCAGCTGCCGTATCCGCTCCATCTTTTCCCTGGTGTCCGGATTAGAATAGGGGATTCGGTCAATGATCCGGTTAACAAAGTTGTTTTCTTTAATGATTTGGAAAGTCTCCCTGAAATTGATATCAAAGAAATAGGCAATATAAGATATCCAATAATCCATCTTCGTAACCCTGTCGGCTGATCTGACAGACTTGCCCTCCAGACAGGTTTTAAATACTTCATCTGTAATAGATTGAGTGCCGACTTCCTCTGCATTCATTCCTAGCAGCACTTCCATATCATCGGACAGTTTCACCCTACAGTTGTCCAGCTTGTCTGCATCCCGGATCAACTTAGCGTGAAGAAGGATCCGCTCATCTTTTATGGATCCAAGAGAATAATCGCTGTGACAACCGATAGCCTCCCTGATGATTTCATCCCAGCGGTCAGAAACCACAAAAGAGCGGATCCAGGGTTTTTTCGACCCAAACAAGAGCTCCACACCAAAGTGTGCATGATCCATGGTGGCCGGTTCGAAGCTGTTATACTTTCTCACCTGTTCAAACCGTCCGATATCATGCAGGAGAGCGATCAACTCTGCAAGTTCCTGATCCTCCTGTGGGAGATTCATTCTCCTTGCGATCTCTCCGGAACATCGAACTACTTCATTGGTATGGACAATTTTTAGTTTAATCTTTTCATTGTTTTTATCAAACCCATCAAGATAACGATCGAACTCTGTACGGGCTCTTTTCATATCAATCATATCAGTATATAACTCCCCACTTTCAATGTTTTCCTATAAGGAGCCCTTTAATTCCGACAATATTTCTTCCTTGGAAGCCGGGTACCAGTGGCCGATAA
>CAMOVS010000098.1 GCA_946627575.1 uncultured Lachnospiraceae bacterium | reverse complement strand
AAGAATCTGCTTTTTGGCTGCTCACCCGTTCAAGAAGTGTAACGGCTTCCACATGGCACGAATGGCAAAACTGGTCTACCACCGCCACCTTATCCAGGTGATAACTATCCTGGCAGAGGATCCTAAGGTCTCTGGCCAATGTTCCGGGATCGCAGCTTACATAAACCACCCGGTCAGGCCGAAGGGAAAGGATGGTATCCAGCAGAGTCCTGTCACAGCCTTTTCTTGGAGGATCTACCACGATCACATCAGGTTTTCCACCCTGGTCTTCACACAAAACCGGAGCGACCTCCTCCGCCTTACCTACATGGAATTCAACATTATCGATATGATTGAGCCGGGCATTGCGTCTGGCATCATGGATGGCTTCCGGCACAATCTCAACACCGGTTACTTTGCCGGCCCTGCGGGCGAGGAAAAGGGAAATGGTCCCGATCCCGCAATAAAGGTCCCAGACAGTCTCACCGCCGGTCAGGCCGGCATATTCCAGAGCTTTGCTGTAGAGCACCCGGGTCTGAACCGGGTTCACCTGATAAAAGGACCTGGGTCCGATGAGAAATCGAACGCCACCGATCTCATCTTCTATCTCATCCTTGCCCCATACGGTCAGGCAGGAATCTCCCAGAATCCGGTTGGTCTTTTCTTTATTAACATTTACAATAATCGATGTCATTCCGGGAATTCCGGCCAGCTGTTCTGTAAGGCCACCCAGATCTTCGAACTCCTCCGCCTGTCCTTTCAGAACAAGACAGACCATAATCTGCCCGGTGGCAAATCCGATCCGGGTATAGATATGTCTTACCAGACCCCGGCCTGTCTTCTCGTCATAAGGAGGTATATGATGATTCTCCATGTGGTCCAGAATCACTCTAAGAATCCGGTCATTTCCTTTGGCCTGGATCAGACAGTCTTCATTAGGTATTATGTGATGGGTTCGTCCGGCATAAAAGCCGGCTATGATATTTCCCTGCCGGTCATAGCCGACAGGGTACTGGGCCTTGTTCCTGTAATGCCAGGGGTGATCCATGCCCAGGGCCTCCTCCGTGATGCCTTCCACGGATTCAAATCCACCAATCCGTTCCAGGCAGTTGATCACCTGGGACCGTTTAAAGGCAACCTGTTTGTCATAAGCCATCTGCTGGATCCTGCAGCCCCCGCACTGGCGGGCTACGGGACAGGGGGCTTCAATTCTGTCAGCTGACGGTGAAAGGACCTTTTTCAATCTGGCATAGCCATAGTTCTTTTTAACCTTGGTAACAACGGCCTCCACCTGGTCCCCAATCACGGTATCTTTAATGAAAAAGGGGACCCCCTCCCACTTGCCGATTCCTTCCCCTTCACGGGTGTAATCAACAATACTGACTGAGATCTCCTGATTCTTACTGATCATATGCTTTTTCCTGGTCTGCATCCGCATCTTCCTGTCTATATCACTCTTTCACAAGAGAATTGCCTGTTGCCCGTATGTTGGACTCAAAAATCCTGTTGTAGCCCCTCCACTCACCGGACTGCGTGTTTGGTTCTGCCAGAGCTTCGATAAAGCTCTCTATCTTGGCATCGGTATTATCAGCGAAATTCAAAGCCAAAGCCTCAATCAGGGCCGGCTTCTTAGGCGATCCGAATTCCAGCTCCCCATGATGGGCCAGAATACAATGCTTAAGCTCGGCAGCCAGCTTATCGGGAAAGCCTTCGATCAGGCGGATTTTCTCCTCCACCATCATGGTTCCCATCACGATATGACCGATCAGCTGACCCTCATCCGTATAATCATTAGCCGGGAAGGTGGATAGTTCCTTCACTTTGCCGATATCGTGGCAGATGGCCGCTGTAATCAGCAGATCCCTGTTGAGGATTGGATACTGGCTGCAATAAAAATCACACAGTTTGGTCACGGAGAGTGTATGCTCCAGCAAACCTCCCAGAAAGCCGTGGTGAACCCGCTTGGCCGCCGAATGCTCTTTGAAAGATCTGACAAACTCCTCTTCCCTGAAAAGAGCTACCAGGAGCTTGCGAAGATGGATATCCTGAACACCATTGATATAACCGGTCAATTCACGGAACATAGCATTCACGTCCTTGTCCGTGCTGGGAAAATACTCTTTCTGGTCGTACTCTCCCTCCCTGGCCTTACGCAGGCGGCGAACATTCATCTGAAGATTCCCCTGGAAGCTGGTCACATTTCCATCAATCCTGATATAATCCAACTGCTCAAAATGTTCGATCCCGTTGTTGAGCTCCCAGATCTTGGTGTCGATCACACCGGTCCTGTCCTGGAGAACCAGGGAATAATAGGTCTTACCCGCCTTGGTCCTGGAAATGTTCTTCTGCTTGCAAAGGTACACCTCAGAGACATGATCACCCTCTCTGAGTTCGTTGATATATCGCATGGATGTTCCGGTCCTTTCTAAAATAGCAAACGACACAGCACCTATTATCTGTAATCGTTCACTATAATTCATTTCACAACTCCACTATTATAATATAAAAGAGAGTGAATAGCAAATTGATAAGCAAGGCGGACCATAGAAAGTCAAGGTTTGAATTGCTTTTTTTATAAATTCCTCTATAATGATAGATACCGGTGCGGCTTCATAAGCTGTCAGGGACCGCTTGTCATGTGATGACTTCCGTGATCTTCCCAGACAGCTCCGGATAGATTGGAGGAGTCATAATGATCAGGAAACACATCATCGCCCACGGGAGAGTCCAGCATGTGGGTTTTCGTTTTACCATAATGGGGATTGCGTCCACCTGCAAGGTAACCGGCTGGGTGAAGAACCTTTACGATGGCAATGTGGAAATAGAAGTACAGGGCGCTGCCCACCGGGTGGACCGCTTTATTGAGCTTATGAAAGAAGACCGGCCCGGCGGCAACCCCTGGATCCGGATTTCCCATCTTGACATCGCCGACATACCAATTGTCAACGTGCTCAAGGAAACCGGCTTCCATCCCAGATATTAATCATCAGAATACTTCAATTGCTGCAGTTCAAAGGCAGCAGTTCAAACAGCAATCGATCTTTAGAATCGATATATTCAAAGATATAGAAATAATAGAAAATGAACGATAAAGTACTTAAAACACTGGAATACGATAAAATCATAGAGAAACTGACCCATTATGCTTCATCCGACATGGGCAGGGCCATGTGCAGGAATCTCCTCCCCTCCTCGGATTTCGATGAGATTCTGAACCGTCAGGGAGAGACCCGGGATGCCTTAAGAAGAGTCTATAAGGCCGGCCCCCTTTCCTTCCAGGGCCTGACTGATATCCGTCCCCATCTTCGCCTTCTGGAGATCGGCTCGACCCTAAGCGCCAAAGAGCTTCTGGAGATCGCCGCCCTGCTTA
The DNA here is from genome assembly GCA_946627575.1 of uncultured Lachnospiraceae bacterium. Classification (GTDB taxonomy): domain Bacteria; phylum Bacillota; class Clostridia; order Lachnospirales; family Lachnospiraceae; genus Anaerobutyricum. The sequence goes on along the minus strand of CAMOVS010000098.1, from coordinate 2,437 downwards.
CGGTTACTGCTTCTGCAAAGGCTTACGAAGAAGAAAGCCCGGATTACCAGGACGGAGAAGACCTGTCAGCAGACCAGCTGAGCCCTTATTTTGACATTCTGGAGCCTCTGGACTTTATTCACCGGCAGATCCGGTCGGCCATCCTCTCGGAGGACGAGATCAGTGATGATGCTTCCTCCGCTCTCAAAGCCATACGCCGGGAAATCAAGCAGACCAACGCCGGTATCCACAGCAAGCTGTCTTCCATCATTAATTCTCAGAGCACCAGGACTATGCTTCAGGACGCCCTGATTACCATGAGGAACGGCCGCTACTGTGTTCCCGTGAAAAATGAATACCGCAACTCCTTCCCTGGCATGATTCACGACCAGTCTTCCTCCGGTTCTACCCTCTTTATCGAGCCCATGTCTGTGGTTCAGATGAACAACGAACTCAAGGAACTGGCCATCAAAGAGCAGGTGGAGATCGAAAAGATCCTGGAAACCTTAAGTGCCCAATGCGCTTCGGCAAGCAGGGACCTGGAGGAGAACCAGAAAGCCCTGACCCATCTGGACTTCGTCTTTGCCAGGGCCAAGTACGCCCGGGACTATCAGGGAACCGAACCGGAATTCAATCAGGAAGGGATCATTGAACTTAAGCAGGCCAGACACCCCCTCCTTCATCCCAAAAAAGTGGTACCCATCAACATACACATCGGCCAGGACTTCACCATGCTCCTCCTGACCGGCCCCAACACCGGAGGCAAAACCGTCTCCCTTAAGACGGTCGGCCTCTTTCAGCTCATGGGCCAGGCCGGTCTCCATATCCCTGCTTTCCAGGGATCCAGACTGGCGGTCTTCTCGGAGATCTACGCAGACATCGGGGATGAGCAAAGCATCGAGATGAATCTCAGTACCTTCTCCTCCCACATGACCAACATCACCGACATCGTCAGGCATGCCTCACCCGATTCACTGGTTCTCTTTGATGAGATCTGCGCCGGGACGGATCCGACGGAAGGAGCAGCCTTGGCCATCGCCATCCTGGACGACCTCCACACCGGGCAGATCCGAACCATCGCCACCACCCACTATTCCGAGCTCAAGATGTACGCCATGGATACTCCGGGAGTGGAAAATGGCAGCTGCGAGTTCGACCTTGAGACCCTGACTCCCACCTACCGGCTCCTGATCGGTCTTCCCGGCAAGAGCAACGCCTTCGCCATCAGCAAAAAACTAGGCCTGCCGGATTATATCATTGACCAGGCAAGATCCCAGATTGATGTAAATACCCTGGACTTTGAAAACATGCTGGCCAGGCTGGAAGAAGATAAAGAAAAGATCGAAGAAGAGCAGGAAGAGCTCCGCAAGGCCAGAGAAGAAGTGGAAGAGCTTCGGAGGCGGCTGAACGACCACCAGGACGACATCCGCCAGAAGAGAGATAAGATGCTTCGGGATGCCAGGGAGGAAGCCCTTAAGATCCTTTCGGATGCCAAGGACATGGCCGACGAAAGCATCCGCAAATACAACGCCTGGAAACAGCATCCCAAGCAGGATAACACACGAAAAATGGAAGCCCGGCGAACCAATCTTCGCCAGCAGATGACCGACCTGGAGAAAAAGCTTTCCTACAGAGGCCGGCATGCTTCCGTCATCACCTCCCCCGAGGATTTCTCTGTGGGAGACCGGGTCTTCGTCACCTCCCTCTCCCTGGAGGGAACCGTAGCCTCACCGGCTGACAAAAGCGGCGACATCAATGTCCAGATGGGCTTCTTAAGCTCCAAAGTGAATTATAAGGACCTGGAGCTGCTGGAGACCAAAGAAGACCAGGCCAGGAATGAGCAAAAGAAGAAGGGACGGATTCCTGCAGACCGCCGGGGCGACCGCTACAGCATGAACAAGTCCTCCACCATCAAGCCTGAGATCAACATTCTGGGATGCACGGTGGACGAAGGTATTGCTAAGCTGGAGAAATACCTGGATGATGCCATGATGGCCGGGCTGGAAAGTGTCCGGATCGTCCACGGCAAGGGAACCGGCGCCCTGCGAAAGGGGATTCACGACTATCTCCGCCGCCAGTCCTATATCAAGAGCTACAAGCTGGCAGAGCTGGGCGAAGGCGACTCCGGCGTCACGGTAGTCACCTTCCGATAAATTACTGATCCGTCTGTTATCTCCATGAAGGGCATAGGCCGCTCAGGCAGCAGCCTGCCTGCAAAGATTATAAGATATACTATAGAAGGAGCAGCCTGCAGATTAACCTGCGGACTGCTCCTCTTATATTGCTTTATGATAGTTTGTGCCGCCTGCTTAACCTGCCTCGCGCAGAATCAGCCGGACTCATTGCGGCTTCTAATCCTCCTCCGGCACTTCTAGTTCAAGTCCCGGGATAGGCATCTTTAGGTTAAAGTATTCCATCACCGCCTTGGCAATCAGGATACCCGTATCGGTCTTTACCT
>CAMOVS010000097.1 GCA_946627575.1 uncultured Lachnospiraceae bacterium | reverse complement strand
CAGGCGCAGCCTGGTAACTCCGGGCCGGACGCCAAGCTCCACGGGAATATAGGGAATCAGCTTATGGAGACCAGAGAATTTTTCTTCAATCTCACGGATGATTAGCGGGTCCAGGTCCTTGTTGCGAAACTCTCTTATTGATCTTCTCTTTTCAATTTTTTCCATATATTTCATATGACTCACCCTCCTTATAATTATTGTTTCATTGAATTCCAGGAACAGTCCATTGGTCTATCTTCCTGGGGAATCCACGACTGCCCCTGTCTCCTACTTCTCCTCCCAGGAATAGCCATTGCCTTCCGCATACTCCGCAGCTGCTGAACCTTTGCTGCAATGTATGGTCTGAGAAATAGAAAAGCCTCTTTCTTCACTTTTTCCTTCAAACGCTGCATCCGCTATTCGGACTACCGAGTCCGGTATGTAGACGTTCTTTACGGAACCGCCATAGCCAACTGCATACTCCTTAATCTCTATCACCGTATCCGGGATGTGAATCTCTTCCGGTCCGCCCCAGGGGCAGGCCCAAAGGGTTTTGCCGTCTTTGGACAGGAGAAGACCGTCTTTGGCTGTAAAATACTTGCTGCTTTCATCCGCGGTAAAGCCTTCCGTATTCACACCGGTGAAAGCATGTCTGCCGAGTTTCTCAAGGCTGTCCGGAATCTTTATGACACCGGTCTTTTTAGGATCTTCACGGTCATCCGACAGCATGAAGGCTCCTTCACCAATATCCTTTAAGCTGTCCGGAAGACGGATCTTCCCCACTTCTTCATTGTAGGCAAATGCCTGGGATCCAACCTTCTCCAAGCCATCCGGCAGTACAATCTCGCTAAGATGACAGAAATAAAAGGCTTCCTTTCCAATCGTACGCAGGGATTCCGGGAATGCTATTTCCTTGATCTGACTCATGGAAAAAGCACTTTCTTCGATCGATTGCAGCCCTTTGCCCGGATTCACCTTCTCTAGCTCACTGCAGGATGCGAAAGCTTCTTTTTTGATGGTTTTTACAGAGTCCGGCAAAGTAATCTCTGTAATCCATGAAGCATAGAAGGCATTTTTGCTGATAATTTCTACCCCATCCGGCACCGTATAGGTTGAATCTTCCGAACCCCAGTCGATTTTGTCCTGCGGGAAACAGAGAAGTTCTTTGCCATCAGCGGTAAATAGAACCCCATCGATGGACTTAAGCTTTTTGCTGGTCTTATCTACAGAGATCTCCTTCAGATTCAGTTCCAAAGCATGGTCTGCTATGGTTGAAACCGTAGCGGGCAAAACCAGTTCTTCAAGATTATCGTCAAACTCTTCCTCCGCGCTAAAATCATCTTCATTCAGCAGATCCTCAGGATCTCCAAAATCATCAAAGTCTTCAAGATCTTCCATCTCCTCCCCATCTGATTCTTCCTCATGCCGGACAGGATCTTTACCATTGCCTATGATGGTCACGGGCAGGTTCTCTACCTGGTCAGGAACCGTAAGCTTCCTGGCTCCTCCCTTATAATTGACCAGGGCGGCATGATCTCCAAAAAGGTCAAAGGTCATTAGTCCTCCATCTTCCGTCTTCTGTTCTATCTGCCCTTGATAGATATCTCCCTTGGAAGGAGGTCTCTTACACTGGATGTTGTATTTCTTAGCGTAGGTTTCAGCGGCGCTTCCCTCACTGCAATATATGGTAATCTCATAGATGGTCTCTGCCAGTCCATTCTCCTGACGTTCTCCGTAAGTACAAGGGAAAACCTCCGGCGGAATGCGGAAGAGGGAATCCGGCAGAATGAAACCGGCCTTCTCGGGAAATTCCTCAAACAGGTCTTTCTCAAAACCGATGATCCCGTCCGGTATCGTAATCAGACCGTTCGTATTTTTATATATGCCCAATGGCGCTTCCAATATTGTTTCCTTCTCCTTGTTGGTCAGGAATCCGCCGGAAGAGGCATAATAGGGATTCTTCTCGTCCACCTTGATTCCCGAAAGGCTGATGCATCCAAAACATCGGTCGCCAATGTAGGAAACCCTTGCAGGAATAAACAATTCCTCCCTAACCGGTCTGGTCTCAAGATCTGAAGTAAAATTGATGGATCCGAAAGCCAGGTCTCCGATTTCTTCAAGCTGATCCGGCAGTACCGGAGTCTCCATACTCTCACATCCAAAGAAGGCACAATTGTCTATTTTTTTCAGGCTCTGTGGAAATACGATCTTAGTAACCCCGCTGTCTCCAAAAGCCCCATATCCAATCTCCTCTGTACCATCGGAGACTTTATACTCCCTGCCCCTGGCCGGGGGATATTGGATCAGCATCTTTTTGTCAGCACTGAAAAGGACCCCATCTATATCACATACTGCAGAGCTTTTGCCGGATACCTTGATCTCCCTGAGGGAGGCACATTCGTGGAAGGGTATGGAGCCTATATATGTCAGGGCGGCCGGTATCTCAACGGTTTCAAAAGAATTGCCTTCAAAGGCTGCCTGTCCCAGGACCTTGAGGGTGGAAGGCAGATGGAGTTCCTTGAGTCCGCAACGAGAAAAGGCATGGTATCCTATTTCCTCAAGTCCTTCATTTAATTTGATCTCTGTAAGCTTGCTGCAGCCTTGAAATGCCCGGATATCAATGGATCTCAATGTCCCGGGACAGATGATCCCGGTCACCGTGTCCGTAGAAGAGTCACTGAATATACCGGTGCCAATCCCGGTTACGGGTAATTTCTCAACATAGTCGGGGATCTCTAACTCTATGTCCTTACCTTCATAACGGATCAATTCAGCCTCATCCTGGCTCAACCTGAAGGTCATCTCTCCTTTCTTTGTCTTGACAAGGGCAGTCTTTCGATTATCTTCTGCAGTGAGAGAATGGATATCGCTGCAGTGAAGGTCGCCATACACATCCTGAAGGATAACCTGACAGCTGTAATCACCGCCAAACCAGGAAGCTTTCCTGGAGACAAAGTGGAATTCTTTTTCCAGAGGATCTGCCGAGAAAAGATATCCTGACCTGTCCCACTCATAGAAAGCCTTCATGCTCCCGTCATCATTGCGGGTAGGCACCAGCAAAACCCCTGAACCATCCACTATAGATCGGTAATGCTCAACATTAACACTGTTTTTTCCGGAAAGTCCGATCTGGTCTTCCTGCTGGCTGACCTGGTCTATGGACATTTTCTTTTCCTTGTCCATGGAAACGATCACATCGGCCCTCAAATCTTTATCTGCATTAATATCCATGAATTCCTGACTGGGAGTGAGGTAACAATTGATCGTCCTGTACCGTTTCTGGTCTCCGTTATCCTGAATCTGCCGGAATCCAAAAGGACTTCTGGCTGTAATCTGATCTGTCTCGGCTGTAATCAGGTCAGGATTCTGCGGAATGTGGAGAATACCATTCTCATCAGGCTGAATCTCTACCCAGCAAAGAGTCATTCTATAACCTGCATTACCACTTTTTTCCAGCACGGCATAATAAGCGCCTTCGATCTCTGCCAACTGGTCTGTGCTTAAAGGCAGGGTTATTTCTTCTTGGCCGTCTTTGAATTCTCCAAAGGCCCAGTTCACTTTGGACTTGTCCATCCAGGAATCGGAATATGCTTCCACAAAGGCCTTATATCCATCAGGCGATTCTTTCATCATATCCTTGCCCACCTCTTTATAGAGGTTCTGGTTATCACCGGGAAGATAGATGGACAGGCCGCTGGTATCCTTGACATTGCTTGTCTGACTGACAACAGCCGAAGCAAGAGCCTCCCTGACCCTTCCGGTTTCTTCCGGAAAAATACTTTGGAACTGATCCGCCAGGCTGCCGATGTCTATAAGATCATAGCCTTCTCCCCGGCTTTCCACAGCAGACAGGCCAAAGCACTTCGCTTTCTTTCGGAATTTGCTGACCCTGGCATAATCGCCCTTCTCCATGCCGTCATGCATTTTTGTAAATAATGTATTCAATGATTTTTCCAAATCATCCACTTTAGATAGATCGATGACAGCCAGCGTTGCATCCGGGTTGGAAAATTGAGTTTTGTTTTCTTCATAGAAGCGGCCGTAGCTGTCCACGATACTTTGGCAGATCTCCTCTGCATCATTGCTTTCATTGAGCGTCTTCAGGAAATCATAACACCAGCCGTCCCCGGCTTCTACTTCTTCGGATGCTATCAGGTAAGAGGCATAGTTTTGCCATAGAGAAGCGGATTCCACGGACCCCATCAAACAGGCGTCAAAGCCCATCCAGTCCAGTTTCCTGCCTTTGGCGAACTCTGTTTTTTCCATGGCTGTCCGGATTTCGCTAAGAAGAAGAGTATCATTGTTAAAGAGCTCATCACTGCCGTAACCCCAGAGGGGACCCCCGCCATGATCCCAGCAGATCAGACCATAGTGATCGGCTGGATAATAGTTGCTGCAAAAGTTGATATACTCAGCCAGCGTTGCAGGAGAACCCATGTCGGAACATTTCTCAGTGTCAGCGACGATCCTTTTATCCTCAGGAAGCCCCATGTCCATCACATTGTTCTGAGTACTGGGTATGCCGCCGTTCCACCGGCGGCTGCCCCCGGTATAAACAACCACATTAATTCTGTCCGAATCATAACCTGACTCCATGATCTCCTTGAGGTCAGAGCTGGCAGCTCCGAATCGGCTCTCCAGGTTGGATCCTGTCATATAGATCATAATGGTATAATCTTTTTTGGTTGAGGGAAGCTTCTTGCCGGCTTCGGTCAAAACCAGTTTTTCATCACCGGCCTTGTACTCCTGGTTTCTTGCAGCCAGGGCCCTGGAGTAAGACCTTACAGGCTCCTCATCCTCTTCCATCAGAGCCGGCTTGTCTTCTGATCCTTTGGAATCAGGCCCGGACTTACCGGAGAAGGAGTTTTTCTTCCCAGTCGAAAAGATTACAGCTCCGACAATTAGAAGCATGATAATAGCAAGGGCGGCCGCTCCCCTCTTGTTCTTTTTAATATATTCTCCGATTCTGCTCATACCCTCTGCCTTTCTAAGTCTGATCTATATGATATAAAGTCAAAAGCTCTCACGGAACGCTTTGCTGCATGAAAAATCCTGTATCGTATATATATATATCCTATTATACTCGCTGTGAAACCTTTTGGCCAACAATTTAATGATAGAAAAAAAGAGACAGGGGTCAAACCTCTGTCTCTTTCATGATTCTTTATTATTCTGTCAGGAATCCTGAGTAATGTCTTACCAGCATCTGGGATTCGATCTGCTTGATGGTCTCCAGTACAACACCACATACGATGATGATGGATGTTCCGCCGAAGGATACATTGGCACCAAAATATCCATTGAAGAAAATAGGGATCAATGCAATGATGCAAAGACCAACTGCGCCGATGAAGATGATATATCCAAGAATAGACTGAAGATAATCTGTGGTGGGCTTGCCCGGACGAATGCCGGGGATAAAGCCGCCCTGCTTCTTCATATTATTGGCGATCTCCATAGGATTAAAGGTGATCGATGTATAGAAGTAGGCAAAGAGCACTGTCAATGCCAGATAAATGATCAGACCGATGGAATACTCCCAGTGATCCGGATTACACCAGTTATTCTGACTCAGGCAATTAAAGATAAAACCAGCAGTTCCTCCTGGATTGGCTCCCATAAGCTGCTTGATGATGCCCGGGAACTGGAGTAAGGAGGAAGCAAAAATTACAGGAATAACATTAGCCGTGTTTACCTTGATAGGCAAGATGGAACCTTGTCCTCCTACCTGTTGTCTTCCCTGAATTTTTCTGGAATACTGAACCGGGATTTTTCTCTCAGCATCGTTAAGAATGATGGTCAGGATAATGGTTCCGATAACCACACCAAGGAT
>CAMOVS010000096.1 GCA_946627575.1 uncultured Lachnospiraceae bacterium | reverse complement strand
CTGTTGGATATAAGCAGCAAAAAGGCAAATATTACATAATAGATCAAAAGATCCAGGAGCACATAGCGGACTTCCATCAAGGATACCGGTCCCCAGAACTGAAGATCATTGTAAGCCTCCAAAATGATAAAACAGACCAGGGGCATCAGGCAGCCGGCTGCAAAGGTAAGAATCCAGTCGGTCTCCTCCTTTAGAGATACCGGCAGAAGGGTCAGAAGCACCAGCCCGATCCAGAATATGCCGCAGATCAATAGCGAGTCCGCATAGAAACGGTCAAGCCATGAAGGCGCCTCAGGATAATAGTAAAGCTCCGGCTTGGCAAAGAAGGCCAGAAGCAATAGCAGTTCCAGAAAAAGAAGAAAGTACTTCCCGTGTCTTGTAGTAAAAAATTCACGTATGCTGTTTTTATTATATTTCTGTCGCATGGCACTGGACTTATTTTGCTTTTGTTATAAGTCCTCGGATTGCTTCGCTGCTTCGGCAGCTCCCGCAATCCTAAGCAGAATCTGCGAATCCGTGCTATCGCACTTCTTCTCGATTCTGCTTGTCGTGCCATATGCCAGAACTGCTTTTCATGCAAGCATGAAAGCTATTTCTGTCGCATGGCACTGGACTTATAACAAAAAAAACGTCCCTGCTCCATGCATACGCATGGAGCAGGGACGATATTCTCGCGGTTCCACCCTGCTTATTCGTTCTCGTGCAGAACAAATCAGCTTCATTGACGATAACGGTGTCAGCCGAATCCGATTAAGGACCTCTCCGAGGTGGTAACAGGGCACAGGTACTGGGACGCTTTCAGCCGGTGACGTCCTTCTCTGCAAGAACCGGGCATGTCCTGCCTTCCTCATCAACGATTTAACAATGATAAGAGCCATTATACCATAGCTTAAAAGAATGTCAAATTATTTTTGTCTAACGGCCGATCAAAGTATTGTAAAGGCCTTCATATTTTCTCTTGGAGACGCTCCAGGAGAGATCTTTTTCCATGCCTCTTTCTACCATGTCACTCCAGATCTCAGGCATGTCGAAAAATACCTTCTTACTGTAATTGACGGTGTTGATCAGCTCATCCCCGTTATAGTTGGCGAAAGAGAAGCCGTCGCCGGTATTCTCAAATTCGTTGAGGGGGATAACGGTATCCTTGAGACCGCCGGTCTCACGGACGATGGGCACCGTACCATAGTGGAAAGCTATGATCTGGGTCAGGCCGCAAGGCTCAAAGAGGGACGGCATGAGGAAGGAGTCCGCCGCCGCATAAAGCCTGTGAGCCAACTCATCGGAATAAAGAATGTTAGCCGATACCCGTCCTGGGCAAGCACCGGCATACCAGCGGAAGAGATCCTCATACTGGGGATCGCCGGTACCGATGACCACGATCTGGGTATAATCATTGATCAGCCGGTCCATGGCATAGCGGACCAGATCAAGTCCTTTCTGGTCTGTCAGTCTTGAGATCAGCCCGATCATATAGCGATCGGGATTGACCTCCAGGCCAAGCTGCTCCTGAAGGGCTGCCTTGTTGGCCGCTTTTCCCGTCTTCCATGTCTTCTTGGTATAGTTCTTAAATAAGGCTTTATCATCCTTGGGATCATAAAGACTATAGTCGATACCGTTCACAATACCGAACAGACTCTGGTTTCTTGCGGTCAGCAGTCCGTCCAGGCCTTCTCCGTAGTAGGCTGTCTGAATCTCCTTGGCATAGGTTTCACTTACCGTCGTTACATAATCAGAATAAACGATGCCGCCCTTTAGCATATTGGCATCTTTTTTGAACTCCAGCTTGTCCGGTGTAAAAAGATAATCCTGAAGTCCGGTGAGCTGCTTCATGGTCTTGATGTCCCAGACACCCTGGAATCGCAGGTTGTGAATGGTCATGATGGTCTTGATCCCCCAGAAGAAAGGATCGCCCTGGAATTCATTTTTCAGATAAACCGGGATAAGACCGGTCTGCCAGTCATGGCAATGGATCAGGTCGGGACGGAAGTCCACATGGGGAAGAATAGCCAGCACCGCCTTGCAGAAGAAACTGAACTTCTCTACATCCGTCCTGGTATCGGCATAGGGTTTCTCCGCTCCGAAATAATCCAGATTGTCGATGAAATAATAGGTGATCCCGTTAAGCTCATATTGCATAATGCCGACATGGGCATTGGGGATTGCCGGGCCGACACCCATATAAAAATGTGTTACATATTCAAAATTATTACGGTAAACATCCGGAATACCCACATAGTTGGGCATAACGACACGGACGTCCCATTCGCTTTTATCAAATTCCTTCGGAAGTGCACCAACAACGTCGGCCAAACCGCCGGTCTTCATGAAAGGCACACATTCAGATGCTGCAAACAGAATTTTCTTCATAGTATTAAACCTCCTGCCTTGTTCAGCGAATCCCCTGATTTATGTCAATATTTGTATTTCTCTAGCAACTGTTCAGACCAGCTAAACAGTCCCTTTCTTTATCACTATTCTACATGAAAACTCACAAAAATACTATGGCTATTTTGCATTTTCAATAAAAGTTTTCAGAAATTGTAACAGTTTCCTCATCTCCTCATCGGTTCCGATGGTTATACGGAGATAATGATCGATCCGGGGTTTTTCGAAGTATCTGACATAAATTCCGGCATCCCTTGCCGCTGTAAATATTGATTTGGCCGGAATACTTTCGTGGGAAGCAAAGATAAAATTGGCCCGGGATTCCGGGAAATGGAAGCCAAGCTCCTGCAATTCACGGGCAAACCAGGTTCTGGTTGCAATGATCCGGTCTACTGTCTTCCTGAAATAATCTTCATCCTCTATAGAAGCCTTTCCCAGCAGAATAGAAGGCCGGTTCATGGTATAGGAATTAAAAGAATATTTTACGTCGCACATGGCCTTAATCAAATCAGGACAACCCATGGCATATCCTATGCGCAGGCCTGCCAGGGACCGGGACTTGGAAAAGGTCTGGACCAGAAGAAGATTGTCATAGCGGTCAATCAGGGGCAGGGCTGTCTCCCCTCCGAAGTCCACATAGGCTTCATCCAGGATGACGACCACGTCCCGGTTGGCGGCCACGATGGCTTCCACCTCCTCCAATGGCATGGAGACACCGGTCGGAGCATTGGGATTCGGGAATATCACACCCCCATTTGCTCCCAGATAATCTTCTTTTCTTATATGGAAATGTTCGTCCAGAGGCCGGGTCTCATAAGGAATCCGGAACAGGTCCGCCCAGACATCGTAAAAAGAGTAGGTGATATCCGGGAAGAGAATGGGTCTGTCACTGTTAAAGAAGGTTAGAAAGGCAATCGCCAGCACATCATCCGAGCCAACGCCCACGAATACCTGATCTTTGTCCAGCCCTTTATAATCTGCGATTGCCTCCACCAGCTCCGAAGCTGCCGGATCCGGATAGAGCCTCAGATCTCCAATCTGCCGGCAGAGGTCTCTGACCCGGGGAGAAGGTGGATATGGGTTCTCATTCGTATTGAGCTTTATGATATTCTTGTCCTTAGGCTGTTCTCCCGGTGTATAGGGCACAACCTTGCGGACGTTTTTCATCCATTGCTTCATTATCATACCTCCGGTCTTGTCTATCTGCAGTTTCTAAGTATCTATATGCTTCTAGGAGTTTATGCGGATAATTCCTGCAGACGGCTGAGTTTGGCTGCCTGGTCTGCTGCTGTCAGACTGTCAATAATCTCGTCAAGGTCTCCATTCAAGATATTCTCCAGCCTGTGAAGGGTCAGCTTGATCCGGTGGTCGGTTACCCTTCCCTGGGGGAAGTTGTAGGTGCGGATCTTCTCAGCCCGGTCACCTGTGCCGATCTGGCTCTTCCTGAGTTCGGCCTCGGCATCATGGGCCTTCTCTCTCTCCAGCTCATAGAGTCTGGCCCGAAGCACTTTGATAGCCTTATCCTTGTTCTTAAGCTGGGATTTCTCATCCTGACAGGATATGACAATCCCTGTAGGTATATGGGTCAGACGGACTGCGGAATCGGTTGTGTTTACACACTGGCCGCCATTTCCGGAAGCCCGGAATACATCAAAACGACAATCATTCATATCCAGCTGTACATCCACTTCCTCTGCCTCAGGCATGATGGCTACCGTTACAGTAGATGTATGAATTCTGCCGCCGGATTCTGTAGCCGGAATACGCTGAACCCGGTGAACTCCGCTCTCGTATTTGAGGCGGGAGTAAGCCCCCTGACCGGTAATCATGAAGGAAACTTCCTTGAAACCGCCCAGACCGTTCTCATTGACATCGATGAATTCCGTCTTCCACCTTCTTGACTCCGCATAAGACTTATACATACGATAGATCTCGGCTGCAAAAAGAGCAGCTTCGTCTCCTCCTGCCCCTGCCCGGATCTCCACGATTACATTCTTATCATCATTAGGATCTTTGGGAAGAAGAAGGATCTTCAGGTCATTCTCACAGGCGGCCACCTGAGCTTTGGCATCCGATAATTCTTCCTTAAGCATCTCCCGCATCTCTTCATCATTTTCCACTTCAAGCATCTCAAGACTCTCCTCGATTGTCTGCTGAGCCTGCTTATATTCATTATACTTTTCCACTATAGGAGTCAGCTCATTCTGCTCCTTCATAAGGCTGCGGAATTTCTCCTGATCGTTAACCACATCAGGATTGCTCAATTCCTTCATAACTGCCTCAAGTCTGGCAACAAGATCTTCTAATTTATCAAACATTTTCCCAACCTCCATTGTTTATTGCTCTACACCCGGGATTTCACTCCCATACCCCTTCAATGATCCGGTCCATACCGGCCAGGTCCTGGCCGATCCTTATCCCGGTATAGCCGGCCTCTTCAAGGAGTGCTCGAATCTCCTGACCCTGGGGAGCCCCTATCTCCATCAGGAGCATGCCCCCGGGACACATATATGATGGCGCTTCCCGGACAATCCGCCGGTAAAAGGCAAGTCCGTCCTCTTCACCATCCAGGGCCATCCATGGCTCATGATCCTTTACCTCAGGCATCAGCCCCGGAATCTCCCCGGAGGGTATGTAAGGCGGATTGGACACTATATAATCAAATTTACCCGAAACCTCTTCAAAGAGGTCCCCCTGACAGATCTCAACCTTTGCCCGTAGGCGGTCCGCATTATATGCCGCTACTGCAAGAGCATCTTCAGATAGATCGGACAGGACTACTTCCAGCTCCGGGCAAAGAAGCTTAATGCTGATCCCTATACAGCCGCTTCCCGTACACAGGTCAAGTAAGCGGACAGGCCGCTTACTTCTGTCAGGAGCCTGTCTTTCCGGCATCCTGCTACTAATCCGGTTCAGGGCCTCCTCCACCAGGCATTCTGTATCCATCCTGGGAATCAGGACATGGGAGTTCACATGAAAATGATAACCCATAAAGGGGGCTTCCCCGGTGATCTGCTGCAAAGGTTTCCTTCCTGCCCGTTCTGCAGCTGCGGCAAAAAGCGGCTTCAGCATCCTTTCCTCTATAGCCTTGTCCGGTTCCAGCAGGTAATCCTCCCGGCTCAGGCCCAGATAGGTCTCCATGAGTATTCTGGTGTCATAATCGGCAGTCTCGATGCCTGCAGCCGCCAATTGTTCTCGAATCTGTCTTCGAAGTCCTGCGATGGTCATAGGATCTTCCCCCACTAATCTTCCAGTTCTCCATTATGCATGGCTTCCAGGTAGGCCTTCCAGTCAAAAACGCCTTCTACTGCTGCTACGGCCACCTCGACCATCTCCTTATCCGGCTCCCTGGTGGTTAAATATTGCAGACACATGCCCGGTCTGCTCAGCAGATCCATGATGCCTCCCTTACTTCTTCCAGCCAGACGGATG
>CAMOVS010000095.1 GCA_946627575.1 uncultured Lachnospiraceae bacterium | reverse complement strand
TGTCCATCCGTCCGCTCCATCCGTCCCTGCATGCAAGCATGCGGTCCGGAGGCCGTAGGGCACTGGACTTATACAAAAAATGATAAGAGATTGTTAAGAAAAAATAACATAGAGATGAAAATATATGATATACTATTGAACGGATATAAAATCGTATCCGGTTTGGAGTCCAATGTTGATGGAAGTCCCTTGTACCGCCGGTAGATTTAGGAATTATGACAAATGCAGCTTGTGGAATGCCAGACCGGGAGTGATCCGGTCAAGGAAAGAGGGGTGACTTGATGGATAGCAGGAGAGAGATAATAAAAAGAGTTCTTAGAGTGCTGGGATCTATGTTCATCAGTATGATTTTTGCCGGGACATTATGGCAGGACTCGGGTTTTCTTTATGTTCAGGCCAAAGTCCCCTCTGTTTCTTCCGCCGGATCGGATTCATCCGATGTCTATGGGCCTTCGCTTTATGATGAGACTGGTTTTGATGATGAGTTTGCGGATCCCGGAGAGGCTTCGAAGGGGCTGAAAGCTTATGGAACAGAAGATTCGACCGATTCTGCTGTGCCAGGGCAGACGAGCCCATCTGTGACACCGTCACCTGCACCGCTTCCTTCTTTTGAGGAGGAACCGTCGACCAGCGATCTTACCCTGATGCAGGCTGCGACAGCTCTAGGATCCAAACGGTGGATCCAGTCTTTTTGCAAAGATGATAAGTACTATTATTTCCTGCAGATGACCAATCCCTGGAAAGGGCATCTGCGGCTGACCCGGGTTCAATACAGCGGGAAGGATAAGTATTCTTCTTCTTATATGGATCTTAGGTCTTTCGGACATGGAACGAATCTGGACTGCAGTAAGTCCGGTGGCAGCACCTTGCTTTGGACCGGGGGAGATTGCAAGAAGAATTCCAGGAACTCCACCAGCATTACGGCCTTCCGCTTTATTCCGGGAGGAGTTCTGAAAAGGCATGGGGCCATCCGATATCGTATTCCCAAGGGACGGTATGGAAAGTACGTGTCCAATGTTTATCCAGCCATTAATATTAAAAGCAATCGTCTTGCAGTTCGCTACACCTATAAGGGAGCCCAATATTTTCAGGTTTACAAACTGAGAAAGGGAAAGAGCATAAAAGTGCATCATCCCATTAAGTCGATCCGCGTGAAGGCAACAGCCGGAGACTTCCAGGGCTTTGATATCACGGGAAAGATTATTTACACGATAGAAGGCAGCCCTTCCGCTGAATTTCTCAGAGGATATGACAAGAAGAGAAAATTCCAGCCGACTATTATACGTACGATCAATTATAAGACGAAAGCCAAGAGCAGAAAGACCATCCGGGGTGCTTCCAACCTGGTATTTCGTGAACCGGAAGGTGTGAAGATTGTCAAAGGAAAGAAAATTCTGATCCTTTTCGTTTCCGGGACGCTGACCAATATGTGGGCCAATATATACAGAGTGCGATAAAGGGGGAAACTAAGGTTAATAATTGATATCGTATTTTTACATTTATGCACTGCAAATACCTGCAGTAGCCTGATATATAAGAGATGATTAATGGTCTGCACTTCACGCTAGAAGGGCAGACCATTTACCACGGTAACCGAATAAAGGAGAAGATAATATGCCCAAATGGATTGATCTTAATAAAATTGCCGATGACGAGTTTCCGGTTAATAATGACCGGATCAGGACCAGCATTGCGCTGGATGACATTAAGAGCTCGGATCAGGATCAGGATGCCTATGTGAGTCCTTTGCGGTCTGGTCAAATGTCTCATGATAGCAGGAACTCTGAAGCAAATTATGACCCAGGCGCAGAGACCGGAAGCGGAAGTCCCCGGGCCGGACAGACATCCTCGGGATCCGAGGAGACGGACTATCTGGATGTCATGGCTCCTGCCAAAAAGAGCATGACTATATTTTTCCTGATTGATGTGTCAGGAAGTATGAAGGGAACGAGAATTGGTTCTCTTAATTCTACCATGGAGGAACTGCTGCCTTCTTTGATTGGTGTGGGGGAGGCTTCCACCGATGTAAAGATTGCGATTATGAAGTTCTCTACCAATGTAGAATGGGTAACTCCTGAGCCGGTTCGCATCGAAGAATATCAATATTGGAACCGGCTGGAGGCGGAAGGCCTTACTTTTATGGGGGATGCTTTCCTGGAGCTTTCCAGCAAGCTGTCCAGAAGCAGCTTTCTGAATTCTCCCTCCCTGTCCTATGCACCGGTTATTTTTCTCCTTTCTGACGGTGCTCCCAACGACGATTGGAAAAAGGGGCTTGAGACCCTGCGTCAAAACCGATGGTTCCAATATGGCCTTAAGATCGCCCTGGGAATTGGTTCTGAAGTGGACATGGATGTGCTTCGCGAGTTTACCGGCAACGATGAGCTGGCAGTGCAGGCGAAGAACGCCGACCAGCTCCGGGAGCTGATTAAGCTGATGGCGGTTACTTCTTCCCAGATCGGCAGCCGGAGTATGGCTCTTGTTAACGGAGGCAGGCCCTCAGGAGGGCAGCCGGCCATGGCGGAAGCCTCTGCCAAACAGCAGGTGCTGGTGGAAGAGATCCGTGCCGGAGCCAGGGATATCCTGGGTGAGGGCGTTGATATGGACTCGGTAGATTTTGACGAGGGCTGGTAGAATTATGAGAATCCTAAGCTGTCGGACCCCTTTGGCCGATGAAGTGAAGGACGATGGATATATAAGGATTATTTACAATAGAGGATATAGCAGCTATGAGAGAATTAAAGATTGGCGAAAGAATTCCCGTTGAAAAGGGCGGAGAAGCCATCGTGGAGAAGGAACTGGGCAGAGGTGGTCAGGGGATCGTCTATTTGGCCAGATACCGCGGCAGGGAATACGCACTCAAATGGTATTTTATCAGCAGAATGAAGGATCCGGAAGGATTTCGCCGGAATCTGCGAAGAAATATTGAAGACGGAGCTCCGGAAGGCGGAGGCCAGTTCATCTGGCCCCTGTATCTGACGGAGACCAAAAAGAATGGGGCTTTCGGGTATCTTATGCAGGTTGCTCCGGGCAATTATGAGACCTTTACCGATATCTACAATGGTTACCGCTGGGAGAAGCCCCGACGTAAGGGGGATGCCGCCAGGATGGTCAAGGTTCGTTTTGCTTCACTTGACGTGATGATTACGGCTGCCATCAACATTGTCCGGGCTTTCCGGGCTCTGCATCTGACCGGCAAGAGTTATCAGGACCTCAACGATGGAGGTTTTTTTATCAATACACGCAGCGGCGATGTCCTGGTATGCGACTGTGACAATGTTGCTCCGGACGGGGAAAACTTTGGCATCGGCGGTATGCCGGGATTCATGGCTCCGGAGGTGGTACGGGGTATCAGTATGCCGGGAGTTCTGACGGACCGTTATTCTCTGGCTGTTGTTCTTTTCAAACTCTTTTTCCGGGGAGATCCCCTGGAAGGGAAAAAGGTTCTCCAATGTGTCGTGATGACGGAAGAGAATGACCTGATCCATTACGGTCGGGATCCCGTATTTGTCTACGATCCGGAAAATGACTCCAACCGGCCTGTCCGCGGAGTCCACAATAATGTCATTAACCTCTGGAACATCTATCCGGAGTTTATTCGCGAGGCTTTTACCATATCCTTTACCTATGGGATCAAGGAACCCAATGCCAGAATCATAGAGAAGGACTGGATTCATCTGCTGATCCAGCTCAAGCTGGACATCATCCATTGCGGATGCGGGAGAACGGCTTTTTCTGCTGCCTATGAGAAAATGACCGACCATACTCTCCGCTGTCAGCAGTGCGGGAACACAATCTATACCCTCAGTGTTAAGGACTATGAGCTGCCTCTCCACCAGGGGGCCAGACTCTATCGCTGTCTCACCGAGAAGAATAACGATGATTTTGCTACTGTGACGGGAGAGGTGATAGAGAACCGGCTGAAGAAGGGGCTTTTTGGAATCCGTAACCTGTCCCATGATACATGGACGGCCCGGTTTCCCGATGATTCTCTCCGCAAGGTAGGACCCAGGCAGGCAGTGCCGATCTGGAAGGGACTGACCATAGACTTTGAAGATGGCATCAAGGGGCAGATCTGCCTGTAGATGTTTCCGGGCAGAGCTAAGAAGGTCTTAGCGGATGCTGCCGCGGCTTCTTTGAAATACAAGCGACTATAGAAGGATGTTGATATAGATTATGATAAAAGTCAACCAGAGAATCATGTTTTCTCTCTCTGAGATCCGGGAGGAACAGGCGGCTTTCCGAAGCGGTTCCGGCGGGGAGACTGAGAAAAAGACCATATATTTTGACTCCATGCAGGCCATGCTCAAGGGAGCCTTCCACTTTGTATCTCTTTTTTCAGCCTGGCACAATCAGGGGCTGGTTTATGGTTCCTCTGATGAGTCCAGGTTCTACTTTGATCTGGCAACAGGAGACCTCCATTGCAATGGGGAGGATCTTCTGGTAAAAGAAGGAGACCCGGTTCGGGCAGAAGGACTTAGCGCCCACGAATTCCTGGCTCCGGAGCTGGTGGAGCTTTTTGACAGGAAAGAGGGGGAGACCGGGACCGGCGCTCATGAAGAGTCCTGGACCCTGGAGACAGACTGGTACTTCATGGCTGTTTATTTATTTGAATATTTTTATCATACAGGATCACCCTTTGAGGGGAAGGAGATGGTGAATCACTGTTTCTTGTCCCCCATAGAAGAGGAACTTCACAGGGCCAGGGAGGGAGTCTTCTGTATGGAACCCGGCGATCATGGCAATGAGCCGGTCCGGGGCATTCAGGACAGATTAATTCGCTATTGGGATGAATATCCTGACAAACTGCAGAAGGTCTTTCAACGGGCCTTCTTATCCGGAGGAAATCTTATTAATCTAAGACCAACGGAACTGGACTGGAAACAGATTATCGTAGAGATGATGATGGATTATAAGACCTGCTCCTGTGGCTTCCGGGGATTCTCTGCCAGACTGATCGGCAAGGAAAACGGCATTCTGCTTTGTCCCGGATGCGGTAAGGTCTACTATCCTCTTTCCGACGGTCTCAATCGGATTCTTTTAACCGAAGGCGGCCAGCTTTATGAATGCCAGACCGGTCTGGATCCTTTGGACTATGAGACAGTGACTGGTCAGATTGTGGAGAACCGAAGGAAGAAAGGGCTCTTTGGCATAAAGAACCTTAGTGATGGTTTCTGGAGAGGTTTCTATCCTGACGGCAGCACCCGGGAGATTCATCATGGGCAGGCCATTCCTATCTGGGAAGGTATGACCCTGGCCTTTGAGCGGGGGGAGAACTGGACCTTGAGAGTCTCGGGAACCGGTGCGGAAGAAGGTCTGATCCGGGAAATGGAAGCAGAGGATGAGGCAGAAGTGAATCCGCCCCTGCCTGTTGAATCTACTATGTTCGATAAAAAGGAGGATTGTATAGATGACAATGCAGAATAAAGATCAATTGATGGATGTCCTCGATCCTCTGGATACCATGCCGCCGGCCAAGAAGAGTATGGTCCTCTTCTTTCTGGTGGATACATCCAGCAGTATGGCAGGAACCAAGATGGAGTCTTTGAATAAGGTTATGGGGGATATTCTTCCGGATCTGATCGGCGTAGGAGAAGCCGGCACTGATGTGAAGATTGCCGTGATGTCTTTTGCCTCCGGTTTTGAGTGGATCACCCCGGAACCTTGTCTTATAGAGCAATATCAGACCTGGTCGGATCTGGAGGCCGATGGGGTGACCGACCTGGGAGAAGCCTTTGAGGAGTTGTCTGCCAAACTATCCCGCCATAGTTTTCTCAAGGCACCTTCACTTTCCTATGCGCCGGTGATTTTTCTGATGACAG
>CAMOVS010000094.1 GCA_946627575.1 uncultured Lachnospiraceae bacterium | reverse complement strand
CAGCCGGCGGGATTCCTCCCATGCTGGAGCTGGCCCGCCAGCTCCCGGGCGAGAAGCATATCGTTCTGGGATACAGGGACCAGACTTTCCTTCTGGATGAATTCCGCCGGCTGGCTTCCCTTAGCATAGCCACGGAAGATGGGAGTCTGGGTGCTAAAGGAACCGTTCTGGATGCCATAGAACAGGATCAGATCAAGGGACAGGTTCTCTATGCCTGCGGGCCCATGCCCATGCTCAAAGCCCTTTCAGCTTACGCCCGGGAAAAGGGGATAGAAGCCTGGATCTCCCTGGAGGAGAGGATGGCTTGCGGTATTGGTGCCTGTCTGGGCTGCATCGTATCTTCCAAAGATAAAGATGCCCATAGTAACGTGCATAATAAGAGGATCTGCAAGGATGGACCGGTCTTTAATGCCGGGGAGGTGAATTTCTCATGAATCTTGAAATAGAAATTGCAGGAAAGAGATTTAAGAATCCGGTGACTACAGCTTCGGGAACTTTTGGTTCCGGAGCAGAATATGAAGAGTTCGTTGACCTGTCCGCCCTGGGTGCCGTGACCACCAAAGGAGTGGCCAATGTTCCCTGGGAGGGTAATCCAACTCCGCGAATTGCGGAAACCTGCAGCGGTATGCTCAATGCTGTCGGCCTGCAGAATCCCGGGATCGACCTCTTCTGCAGGAGGGATATCCCCCACCTGATCCGGCAAAACGCATCGATTATCGTCAATGTATGTGGCAGGACCATCAAGGACTACGTGGAGGTGGTGGAACGTCTCTCGGATGAGCCGGTGTCCCTGTTGGAGATCAATGTATCCTGTCCCAATGTGAAAGCCGGAGGGATTGCCTTTGGTCAAAATCCGGATGCCCTCTATGAGATCACCCGGGCGGTCAAGGAGAAAGCCAGACAGCCCGTGGTCATGAAGCTCAGTCCTAATGTCACCGATATCACCGAGATGGCAAAGGCTGCCGAGGCGGGAGGATGTGACGCCCTGTCTCTGATTAATACCATTACGGGCATGAAGATCGACATTCACAGAAGGTCCTTTGTCCTGGCCAATAAGACCGGAGGCCTGTCCGGCCCTGCCATTCATCCGGTTGCCGTCCGCATGATCTGGCAGGTTCATCAGGCAGTATCCCTGCCCCTGATCGGCATGGGAGGTGTGATGACAGGGGAAGATGCCATCGAGCTTATGATGGCCGGAGCCAGCATGGTGGCTGTGGGTACGGCCAATTTCCATGATCCTGCTGCCAGCATCAGAGTTCTCGAGGGAATCAAAGATTATATGACTCAGTACAATATCGAAGATATTCATGAGATTATCGGATGTGTGTGAAAGAAACTGGAAAAGACTATGTGTCTATGATACAATGGTAAAAACTTAAACGATCAGGGGTGCTTATGGAACAATATAAAAAAGAATTTATCGAATTTATGATAGACTGTAAGGTATTGAAGTTTGGAGACTTTACCACCAAGAGCGGGAGAAAGACCCCCTTCTTTGTGAATACAGGTTTTTATAGGACCGGTTCTCAATTGAGGAAGCTGGGAAGCTATTACGCCAGGGCGATTCAAAGTAAGTTCGGGCTCGATTTTGATGTCCTCTTCGGCCCTGCCTACAAGGGTATCCCCTTAAGTGTAGCGGCATCCATGGCCATTTCCGAGGACTATGATAAAGACATTCGCTATTGCAGCAACCGCAAGGAGATCAAGGACCACGGTGATAAGGGCATCCTGCTTGGGAGTCCTCTTGCAGATGGTGACCGGGTCATTATTATCGAGGATGTGACCACAGCGGGAACCTCCATCCGGGAAACTCTGCCCATCGTCAAGGCCCAGGGACAGGTTGAGGTGCTGGGACTGGTAGTGTCCGTGGACCGGATGGAAAAAGGCCAGGGAGAGAAAAGCGCCCTTGTGGAGATCGGAGAAGAGTACGGATTGGAAACTACCGCTATCGTGACGATGGCTGAGGTAGTGGAACACCTATATAACCGGCCTTACAAAGGGCAGGTGGTGATCGATGATCAGCTGAAGGCGGCCATCGATGCTTACTATGACCGGTATGGGGCATAGGATCGTCATCTGTAATTGCTTTTGACATTTACATCATTCATTTGTTTTTTATCGGAGGAAGGACTATGAAAGAAGATACATACAGGGTTCTGGGACGGACTGGCGTGATCGGGATCACGGCCGGGGTTATTATGACAGTTGTCGGAGTGGCCGCAGGTGTCCTCTCCATCGTAGCGGGAGGCTATGCCCTGAAGACAAGGAAGAATATTCTTTTATGAGCTGCTATGGGCGGAAAGGAATGCAGGTATTTTCAGTTGGCTAAAATGTAAGCAGGCCTACAGGGGCGATACCGTCTGCATACAGGATGCAGGCGGGTATAAAGAAGTATAAGCGGGGGGACCGGTAGATGCCGGTTCCTTGACTGTTTTTATCTGCTTTTTATTTTTTTATAATAATTATGCACTATATCCCAAAACCATGACTGCCGGGACTTTTGATGGCGGGAGAAGCCTGCCTCCTGAGGCCGGCAGATGAATGCTGTAGTTGCGGCGGGGACGCCGCAGGTTCTCTGGATCAGAGTAGAGCAGGAGGCAGCAGTGAACAATGCTGATAAAACCGGGACAAATCCGTATAAGGTGACCAGCCTGCAAAAGGTGACCAGCCTGCAAAAAAGAATCGGCAAACTCAGTACCTTGCTTCTTTTCTTTTATCTCTGCATTATTGTGTATTTTGTTTTGTTCAGCGATAGTCTGGGGAGAACGATCGGTTACCATGATTATCAATATAACCTGACTCCTTTCCGGGAGATCCAGCGTTTTATCATCTACAGGGATTCTTTTTCTCTTCCTATGTTTATCCTGAACCTGCTGGGCAATCTCATGATCCTTGCTCCCCTGGGTTTTCTCCTGCCTCTTATCAGGATGAAGAAGACCGGACCGGGCAGAATTCTGATCAACGCCGGTTTGATCAGCTTGTCCATCGAACTGCTTCAGCTGGTGACGAAAGTAGGAGTCTTTGACGTGGACGACCTGATTCTTAACACGGTCGGAAGTCTGATCGGCTATGCCATTTACCGGCTGGCCAGACCATTTGTCTACCAGCACTATCAATATCTGGAGGAAAGCAACCATGCGTCGGATTAATATATCTTTTCAGGAGAAAAGAGTATCCAGGAATGCTGTCATAACCTTTGTCATAGGTCTCATTACCCTGGCGGGTTACCTGATCCTGCTGCTGTCAGCCATTTTCACCGGAGGGCATCTGCCTCTCCTGGGAGGCCTGATTGGGTGTCTTCTGGGTGTCTTGGCCCTGTTTGGTACCCTCTGGGGTGTGATCAGCTTTGATGATGTACGCACCACCCAGCGCTTTAAGATTCCCGGGATTGTTCTTAATATCATCTCGGTATTTCTTGCCATCGCCTTCTTTATGGTTCGCTGAGGCTCTTTTGTGTATGAATGATGATCTGCTAATTAAGAAAGGATATAACACCTATGACATATATGGAACAAAACAAGCTGTCAAGGGAGGAGGTCCGGGAGCGTTTTGCCCTGGCCAGAGGGCGGATTCAGGAGATCGCTTCCGGCTGCAAAGATGAACTGTCGGATTCCCTGGCAGATTATTTTACAAAGACCGCGGCCTTTCTGGAGGAGTCGGCCTGTCGCTATGATATGATTAAGGACGGAAAACCGGCAGAATTCAGCCTGGCAGAGCTGCGGGCTGAGAATCATACCTATTTTCAGGATGTAATGCCGGCTCATTACAAATATTCTTACGCCAATCCGGCCTATGCCGTTGAGATTCTGGGACATGAGTTTGGCAGGATTTTAAGTTTCCTCTACACGGAGCTCCGCTCCGTCCGGGCTTATATATTTGAGCAGAACCTTTTCAGGATTACCATCCTCTATGAATTATTCCTTGAAGTCTACCATATGTTTGCTTGCGATGACGTGACCTACCGCAAGCTGCGTGACAGCATATACTGGTTTCTTTTTGACTATGCTCCCGAGTGGGTGGGAGGCCGGGTCCGGGAAATGGTGGATCCGGATCTTGATTTTGCCCTCAGGATCATCATGGACTCTGACCTGGATGATCTTCGCTATCTTTATTTGTACGGAGATTTCATTTCAGATAATGAGTTGGCGACCGCCCGTTTTCTTAACAGTATTCCCCAGGCCAGGATCGATGAGATCGCCGGAGTTTTTGTAGAAGGCTACCGTCAGGGTTTTGAGTTAAAGGGAGTAGACCTTTCGAAAAAAAAGACGGTTAATATCCGTTATCCCATAGGATTTGAGCGGGTTATCCGGTCGGCTATTCATAAATTTGATGAGCTGGGCCTGTCACCTGTGATCTACAGGGCGGCTCTCAATACTTTAAATAAAAACCAAAACCTGAGAATTGGTTTCTGTTCCACCAGGGCCAACCCTCAATATGATTATGATCACCGCTTCGATGATGCCATCTATCTGGATAAAAGAATGGTGGACCGGAAACTGAACTGCATGGAGACGGCCTACCGGGAATATGCCCGGGAAGCAGCCGGGCACGCCGGTCCGGCAGTCTTCTCAGTCTTTGGGGAAGAACCCTTCCAGCCTGTCAGCAAGCCGGAGGCCTATCGGCTTAGCCAGCGGCAGATGAATCTCCATGTAGAGTACTCCTCTCTGGCCAATGAGCTTGTCAACCGCTATATTATCCAGGAGGAGAGGAGCTTCACCATTATTTCCTATCCGATCCCGGCCATCGGAGACGGCTTCGAGGAGATCTTTAAGGCGATACATAAGGTCAATACCCTGGATAATGACCGTTTCAGGAAGATCCAGCAGATTATGATCGACCTTTTGGACGGGGCTGAGGCCGTCAAGATTATGGGTCAGGGTGACAACATGACCAACCTGACCATCGCTTTAAGCTACCTGGATGATGCAGAGACGCAGACCAAGTTTGAGAACTGCCTGGCCGATGTGAACATTCCCTTGGGAGAAGTTTTCACTTCACCCAAGCTATATGGAACGGAAGGCCTGCTGCATGTGCAGAGCGTCTATCTGAACGGACTCTATTATGAGAACCTGCGGATTACTTTTGAGCGGGGTATGGTAAAGGACTATTCCTGCAGTAATTTTGAGGATCCGGAGGAAGGACGAAGATATATCGAAGAAAACCTGCTGTTTAACCGGGAGACCCTTCCCATGGGCGAGTTTGCCATAGGGACCAATACTCTGGCTTACGTTGTATCCCGCAAGTATGATCTTGGCAGGAAGCTGCCTATCCTCATCGCCGAGAAAACCGGCCCCCATATTGCTTTGGGCGACACCTGCTATGCCTATTCAGAGGATGTCAGAGTCTTTAATCCTGACGGCAAGGAGATGATTGCCCGGGAGAATGAATGCTCCGTGCTGAGAAAGACAGATCCCAAGCAGGCTTATTTTAACTGTCATACGGATATCACCATTCCCTATGAGGATATCGGCCGCCTGGTGGCCCTCACGGCTGACCGGGTGGAGAAGCCCATCATCATGAACGGCCGCTTTGTCCTGGAGGGGACTCTGGAACTCAATCTTCCTTTGGATGAAGCGGAGGACTCTGAGTTTTTTTAACTTTTTTTAACAGTACTTCAAAGTGGAGGAGACGATTATGTTATGCATCAGGGGCGGCAGGGTCATGGATCCTGCATCCGGTCTGGACCGGAAAACAGACCTCTACATCAAGGATGATGTCATTGCCGGTATCGGAACCTGCCCTGAGGGAGAGCAGGTCAGGGAGACCATCCACGCAGGCGGTCTGGTGATTGGACCGGGTCTGGTGGACGTCCATGTTCATTTTCGGGATCCGGGCCTGACTTACAAGGAAGACCTGGTGTCCG
>CAMOVS010000093.1 GCA_946627575.1 uncultured Lachnospiraceae bacterium | reverse complement strand
CAATGTCATGACGCATGTATTTATTGTCAAACTGAACCCATTCGGTTGCCTCGTAGGCTTTCTTTCGGGCTTCCTTAAGGTCTTTTCCGGTGGCGGTAATGCCCAGGACCCTGCCTCCATTGGTCACAATGCCTTCCTCGGTCTTTTTCGATCCGGCGTGAAAGCAGAAATAATCGTCCTTGCCTTCGAAGTTCTCCAGACCGGAGATGACATACCCTTTTTTGTAGGATACAGGATATCCATCAGAAGCAAGTACCACGCAGACAGCGGCATTATCTTCAAACTGCAGGTCAATCTGAGAAAGGCGTCCGTCGACACAGGCTTCTACTACCTCAATCAGGTCATTTTTCATGCGGGGAAGAACCACCTGGGCCTCCGGATCACCAAAACGGGCATTGTACTCCAGTACCTTGGGACCGTCTTTGGTCAGCATAAGCCCGGTAAAAAGAATACCGGTGAAGGGCCGTCCTTCGGCCGCCATGGCGTCGATGGTGGGCTGGTATACGTACTTCTCACAGAACTCCTGAATCTCTTTCGTGTAGAAGGGGCTGGGAGAGAAAGTCCCCATACCTCCGGTGTTGAGGCCCTGGTCACCGTCTTTTGCCCTCTTATGATCCTGGGCGCTGGTCATACATTTGACCGTCTTGCCGTCACAGAAAGCCAGAACCGATACCTCACGGCCTGTGACGAACTCTTCGATGACCATCCGGTTGCCGGCATCTCCAAACTTCTTATCCTGCATGATGGTTCTGACGCCTTCTTTTGCCTCTTCCAAAGTATTGCAGATCAGAACGCCCTTGCCCAGAGCCAGACCGTCGGCCTTAAGGACGATGGGCATCTTAGCGGTCTCCAGATAGGCCAGGGCTTCTTGCGCGGAGTCAAAATTCTCATAGGCTGCGGTGGGAATGTTATATTTTTTCATCAGGTCTTTGGAAAATGCCTTGGAGCCCTCGATGATGGCTGCATTTTTTCTGGGACCGAATACTCTCAATCCTTCAGCTTCAAAGGCATCCACAATTCCACCCACCAGGGGATCATCCATACCGATGATGGTCAGGTCAATGGACTTGTCCTTGGCAAAGGAAACCAGTTTATCAAACTCCATGGCTCCGATGTCTACACATTCTGCGATCTGGCCGATGCCGGCATTGCCCGGGGCACAGTAGATCTTATCCACTTTATCACTCTTTGCTGCTGAAGTCGCTATGGCATGCTCTCTGCCGCCGCTGCCAACGATAAGAACTTTCATGCTGTTATCCTCCTGTATTTCTTTTCAATCGGATTCGTCCGGGCGAATCTGCACGAGTCCCGCAGCAGCTTCAGCTGCCTTCCATTGCACAACTCTGCGATCCGCCGTGCCTCTGACAGAAATCCTCGTCGCACCTTTTCTTAGCTAAATGCTTTATTATGATGTTCTCGATCTTTAACCTATGGTAACCTTTCGCCCCTCTACATGAACCTTTCCCTGAGCAATCAATCCAATGGTTTCCGGCAGAATAATCCATTCTGCCTCCTCCATAATTCTTCTTTGCAAAGTCTCCGGTGTATCATCGTCCTCCACAGCCACAGCCTTCTGCATAATGATGGGGCCGGTGTCTGTCCCTTCGTCTACAAAATGAACGGTAGCACCGGAAATCTTAACGCCCCTTGCCAGGGCCTTTTCATGGACGTGGAGTCCATAACAGCCCGTCCCGCAGAAAGAGGGAATGAGGGAAGGATGAATGTTGATTATTCTGTTTTCAAAAGCATGGATGACGCAGGGCGGTACCACCACCAGATATCCTGCCAGCACCACCAGGTCAATCTTTCTTTCCAACAGGGCTTCCAGAAGAGCCTGGTTGAAATCTTCCCTGGTGGGATAATCCCCGGGCGCGATCAGAAGGCCTTCCGCTCCATAGTTTTTTGCCCTTTCCAAAGCATAAGCTCCTGCGTTATTACTGATGACCGTAACGATCTGCGCATCTTTTATCTTTCCGTCACGGATGGAGTCCATAATTGCCTGAAGATTGGTACCTCCTCCGGATACCAGTACTGCAATTCTTAGCATACGTCTACTCCTTTATCTCCCTTTCGGATCTCTCCGATGACCCAGGCCTTTTCTCCTGCCTCCTCCAGCGCCTTGAGGGCCGCATCAGCATCCGTCGGCTTCAGGGCCAGCATCATGCCGATACCCATGTTGTAGGTGTTGTACATAACCTTTTCTTCGATATCCCCTTCTTTGGCCAGGAGGTCAAAGATCGGCGGCACCGGATAGCTGTCCTTGCGGATCATGGCTCTCACACCCTCCGGCAGCATCCTGGGAACATTCTCATAGAAGCCGCCTCCGGTGATATGGCTGCAGCCTTTGATGGTAATCCCGGCTTCTTTTACGGACTTGAGAGCTTTAACATATATTTTTGTCGGAGTGATCAGGGCCTCTCCCAATGTCTTTCCCAGTTCATCCCGGTACCGGGACAAGGCTTCCTTTTCCATGGGGAACACTTTTCTGACCAGCGAATAGCCGTTGCTGTGTACACCGGAAGAAGCGATGCCAACCAGGACATCTCCTTCCCGAATATCAGCACCCGTGATCAGATCCTTCTCATCTACAATGCCTACCGCAAAGCCGGCCAGGTCATACTCATCCTCCGGATAAAAGCCTGGCATCTCTGCCGTCTCGCCGCCGATCAGGGCTGCTCCCGCCTGTTTGCAGCCTTCCGCTACTCCGCTGACGATGGATGCGATCTTCTCCGGTACATTTTTCCCGCAGGCAATGTAATCCAGGAAAAAGAGGGGCTCCCCACCGGCACATGCGATGTCATTGACGCACATGGCTACGCAGTCGATCCCAACTGTATCATGCTGATCCATCAGAAAAGCCAGCTTGAGCTTGGTTCCGACTCCATCTGTACCGGAAACCAGAGTCGGATTCTCCATTTCCTTAAACTTCTTCATGGAAAATGCTCCCGAAAACCCTCCTATATTGGTAAGAACCTCCGGGCGCATGGTCTCCATGACATGCTTCTTCATCAACTCCACAGAGCGGTAACCCGCCTCAATATCCACACCGGCCTTCTTGTAATCCATCGATCTCCTCCTAATACAAACAATGGCTTATACACTGATCCTAACTTTGGGATGCTCGATTCCTCTACCCTGCCCTTTCTCGAGCACGGACGGAATCGGCTCCTTTTTAGTACTCTTTATAACCAACCTGTTTCAGTCTGGCATCCTTGGCCTTAACCTGTTCCTTTAGCTTCTGCGTATAATCCTTCAGTCTGGCCAGAAGATCTTCATCAGAAACAGCCAGAATCTTTGCTGCCAGGATTCCGGCATTCTGGGCCCCATTGATAGCCACGGTGGCTACCGGGATACCGGAGGGCATCTGGACAATAGAGTAGAGAGAATCCACCCCGCCAAGGTCCGAGGTCTTCATGGGGATGCCGATAACCGGCATGGGGAATATAGCGGCGCACATGCCCGGCAGATGAGCGGCCTTGCCGGCTCCCGCAATAATCACCTTAAACCCTCTCTCCTCAGCGGTCTTAGCATACTCAAAAAACTCTTCCGGTTCCCTGTGGGCGGATATAATCGACATCTCAAAATCCACGCCCAGCTCTGTCAGCACATCGGCTGCCTTGGCCATAACGGGCATATCCGAATCACTGCCCATAACAATACCAACTTTTGCCATGATCTGTCTCCTTCCCAATCTTTACTGTCTCTATATATCTTTTACAACTGTCTATTTCAGGTTTCATACTATCTTATCGAAAGTCTCCGAACCGCAGAAACCTGTATAGCCGCAGGATCTATGCGGCTTTC
The DNA here is from genome assembly GCA_946627575.1 of uncultured Lachnospiraceae bacterium. Lineage (GTDB taxonomy): Bacteria > Bacillota > Clostridia > Lachnospirales > Lachnospiraceae > Anaerobutyricum. The sequence continues at coordinate 2,067 of CAMOVS010000093.1, read as the reverse complement.
TGCAAGAAATCTGCTATCTTACCTGTTTCAAATCTTCAATCATGTCAATGACAGCTGCTCTGGCCGCATCGGAGAAACTAACCGCTCCGTATTTGCCGCAGTAGGGGTCATTCTGATAGGCACAGATAATGCCCCGGCTGGAATTGACGATGGCTCCCAATCCGTCTTCATTGAAGAAAGGCTTGAGGTCTTTACCCTGGCCGCCCTGGGCCCCATAGCCCGGGACCAGAATATAATTCTTTGGCATGCGTTTGCGAAGGGCTGCTCCCATCTCCGGGTAGGTTGCTCCTACAACCGCGCCTACATAGCTGTAGTCATCTCCCATATGATCCTGTCCCCACTCGGCTACCTTGTCTGCCACCAGCTCATAAAGAGGGCTCCCTCCTTCAACGATCTGATCCTGGAATTCTCCGCTGGAGGGATTGGACGTCTTAACCAGAACGAAGATACCCTTTCTATGCTTCTTTGCTACCTTAATGAAGGGTTTCACTCCGTCGGATCCCAGGTATGGATTGACGGTGACAAAATCCTCATGGAAGGGGGCCACATAGCCGTCTCCGACAGACTTTTCCCCAAGATGACCTATAGCATAAGCCTCGGAAGTTGACCCGATATCTCCCCTCTTGATATCTCCGATCACGACAAGACCTTTGGATTGGGCATAGGTACAGGTTCTGTCAAATACTTCAAGTCCGGGCAGACCCAGCATCTCATACATGGCAATCTGGGGCTTTACCGCCGGAATCAGATCCTCTACCGCATCGATAATCTCCTTGTTAAAGCGCCATATGGCTGCCGCTGCTCCCTCCAGGGTCTCCCCAAAAGCGGCATAGGCATCCAGCCGGATATGCTTGGGTACGTAGGACAGTTTGGGATCCAGACCTACAACAATCGGTGCCTCTTTCTTCTTGATTTCCTTAATAAGCTTGTCAATCATATTTTATTCCTCCCCAGCCTTTTCTGTGATAGAGATTAAATAATTATTAGCCTGATATACTAATTGGGGGAAAATCCTTATTCTGCCGTTTCCTCTACCAATCAGGATCTCTGTAAGTTTCTTTTCCCCGGCAGATGGTCATCATGACTTTCCCGTAGAGCATAGCACCCCGGAAAGGAGAATTGTCTGATTTCGATTGGAACTCCTCCACCCTGCGAAGGGCATCCGGGTCAAAGATTACCAGGTCAGCCGGTCCTCCGACCGAAAGGTCTCCTGCAGGGAAACCATAAAGCCGGGCCGGATTGAGAGTCATTTTTTCCAGAAGCTGCATCAGAGTCAGGTGACCCTGCCGAACCAGGGAGGTAATTCCCAGGGACAGGGCTGTCTCAAGACCAATGATGCCGCTTGGGGCATCGGCAAAGGACTTATCTTTCTCGTAAGCAGCATGTGGAGCATGGTCTGTTGCGATGATGGAGATGGTTCCGTCCTTCAGTCCCTCTATGATTTTGGACCGGTCCCAATAGCTCCTCACCGGAGGATTCATCTTACAGGCCGTGCCGTAGGATAAGACATCCTCGTCTACCAAAGTAAAATGATGCGGTGTGGCCTCGGCATAAAGCCGTGCCCCTTTGGACAGACCGTAGCGGATCAGGTCCACCGACCGGCCGGAAGAGATATGCTGGATATCCACCTTGGCTCCTGTCTCCAGAGCCAGCATGACATCCCGGGCCACCATCACGTCCTCCGATATGGCCGGAGCCCCTCCAAGTCCCAGCTTATCCGATACCGGACCCTGGTGGACACCATTGCTGATATTAAGCCTGGGATCCTCCTCATGAAGTGATATGGGTTTGTCCACCTTCCTGGCAGCCTCCATGGCATTTTTAATCAGCAGGGAGTCCGTCAGCGGAATCCCATCATCGGAGAAACCGCAGGCACCGGCCCCAACCATAGCTTCAAAGTCGACAAGCTCTTTCCCCTCAAATCCCCGGGATACTGCCGAAACCTGATAGACATGGATGGGCAGGTCTTCCGCCCGGTTCAATATATCCTGAAGGATTTCCACCCGGTCTACCACCGGTTTGGTATTGGCCATGCAGACCACGCTGGTGTAGCCTCCTGCTGCCGCT
>CAMOVS010000092.1 GCA_946627575.1 uncultured Lachnospiraceae bacterium | reverse complement strand
AAGATTTCCTTTTGGAGACCGAGACAGCCAGACACCTTTTCCATGATTATTCGGATCCTATGCCCCTGATAGATTACCATTGTCATATTTCACCCAAGGAGATCTATGAGGACCGGCGCTTTGATAACATCGCCCAGGTATGGCTGGGCGGGGAGAATCCGGATGGAACGTACTTTGGTGATCATTACAAATGGCGCGTCATGCGGTCCAACGGGACGCCGGAGGATTATATTACAGGCCGCAAACCGGACTATGAGAGATTCTTGAAGTTTGTGGAAGCTCTGGAAATGGCCATCGGCAACCCTATGTACCACTGGTCCAATGCAGAACTGCACAAATTCTTTGGCGTTACCGAGGCTCTGACCGTGGATAATGCAAAAGAAATATGGGACAAGTGCAATGATATGCTTCAGAATGATCCCAACATGACGGTTCGCGGTCTGATCCGTCAGTCTAACGTGGCCTTTATCGGTACCACGGACGATCCGGTTGACAGCCTGGAGTGGCATGAGAAGATCGCTGCAGATCCCACCATCGATGTGAAGGTCTGCCCCTCCTTCCGTCCCGACAAGGCCATCAATATCAACAAAGAAGGCTTTGTTGAATACATGGGTCAGCTGGCTGCCAGCGTGGGGAAAGAAGAACTTGCTTCCGCTCAGGACGTCATCGATGCCCTTATTGAGCGGCTTGAGTTCTTTGCCAAGGTTGGCTGCCGGGCCAGCGACCACGGCCTGGATTACATTCCTTTTCGCCCGGCATCCGCCCAAGAAGCAGATGAAGTCTATAAGAAAGTTATGAAGGGCCTGGCTATTAGCACTGAGGAAGCGGAGATATATCAGACAGCGGTTCTCCTGGCCCTTGCCAAAGCCTATCATCGCCTTGACATCGCCATGCAGATCCACTACAGCTGCTACCGCAATGCCAACGAACGGATTTTCCGGAAAATGGGTCCTGACACCGGCGTTGATATGATCGCCCAGAACACATGCGGTGAGGATATTGCCCGTCTCCTGTCCGCCCTGGATATGACCAATGAATGCCCCAAGACCATTATCTATTCCCTCAATCCGGCGGACAATGAGCAGATTGGCACCATGATCGGCTGCTTCCAGTCCGACGAGGTTCCCGGAAAGATCCAGCACGGAAGTGCCTGGTGGTTCAATGATACCAAGAGCGGTATGGAAGAACAGATGAAGTCCCTGGCCAACCTGGGCCTTCTGGGTAACTTCGTGGGTATGCTGACCGATTCCAGATCTTTTCTGTCCTATGCCAGACATGACTACTTCCGGCGGATCATGTGCAACCTGATCGGCAACTGGGTAGAAAACGGAGAGTATCCCAACCATGAGGCTTCCCTCAAGAAGATTGTGGAAGGCATCTCCTACAATAACGCAGCAAGATACTTCGGATTATAAGATGAAAATGTCCCTCCTTTTGAAAGGACAGCAGCCGGCCGGGTAAAACCCGGCCGGCTGCTGTTGTCTTTGTTCTGTTTTTAAGACTGGCCCGGGAGTCCCGGCTTTAGATTCATATGCAGGATCAGACAGGCCATCCGGCAGGAAAGCTTATCCTCTGATGAGGTCAGATCCATGCCCAGGAGCTTCTTGATCTTATTGACCCGGTACATAAGGGTGTTGCGGTGGACGAACATAAGCTCGGACATGGCCTGGAAGCTGCCGTCCAGTCTTATATAATTCTCCAATGTTTCAAGCAGCTGACTCTGGTGCTTTGCATCATAATCCAGGAGGGGCTTAAGCAGGTCTCGGCTCATTTCCCGAAGCAGGGCTTTATCCGGAACCAGATAGAGCAGGCGGTAGATGCCCATGTCTTCAAATTGTACCCGCTTTGATCCGGTTGTAATTGCCATCTGCAGGGCAGCTTTGGCCCTTCGGTAGGCGACATGGAGCTGATCAAGATCCTTCATCCGGCTGCTGACTCCGATGGAGATCCTCCCTTCAGGCATTCTTAGAGACATCCTTTTTTCGAAATCCCGGATAACCTGACCTGTTATATCCGGCGGGAGATTGTTGCATATAAGAACGAAACAGGCATCGTAATAGAAGAAGCTGCAGTTATGGGTGACATTCTCCAGATAAAGCTCCATACGATAGCCGATCCGCTTACGCTCCACGGTATCCATGGTATCAAGACCCGGCATGTGCATCAGGATAATCTGAAAGTCCCCGTCCACGTCGAAGTACTGAAGCAGATCCTGCCTGGCAGCGGTGGCCATATCCGGCGATCCTATGGCTTTGATAAAGGCTCCGATGATCTGCTCATCTGTCATGCCCTGGAGAAAGATGCGGACACTAAGATCCTTGATCATCTCCGATATGAGAATCTCCCAGGGGACGGTAAGCAGGGGCAGGTCCAGCTCGTCGCAGAGGCTGATGACGGACCCGGGGATCTCGTGGATATAGAAACCGGTATTCACAATCAGCCCGGCCGCATGGTGCCGGTTCAGGTCCCGGACCAGGGCCAGGAGCTTGTCTTCGTTGTCAAAGCCTATGCCGGTGGTAACGGCCAGCTCCTTGCCCATGAAGTTGCGGAGGATGGTAAAGTCCTCCAGCATGAGAACCCAGCTGATGGAATTGGCCCATCCGTTGTTTCCGCCAATCAGAGACATCTGGTAGCGGTCCCCGGTAAGGGTCAGCATATCCTCTATCGTAAAACCCATATTTGACCTCCTTGATATTATAGTGCACTCAGCACAAATATTGGGCTGATCTTCTAGCTTTCAGCCTATTGATACAGATTATATTTATGCTATTATGTTCATAGGAAACAAAAACAGAGCAGTGATACCATCAAGATAACAGGAGGTGACGATTATGTCAATTCATAACGCAGTTAACAGTTTTTATATGTTTGATCAGGAGCCGTCATGGATGAAATCCGAACGTTACGATTACTGTGAGCCGGCAGATCGGGATGCAGTCAGCTATGATTCTTCCAGCCGGAAAACACGTGGTTTAAAGGGCCTTTTTAAGGCAATCGCACATATCTGTGGTTTGGTGGGATGATCATGTTTTATCATACTTTCTATTAACCGCTTGCCTTTGTGAAAGAGGGCAGGCGGTTTTTTTTGCCCTGTTTCTCTTTAATTATTACAAAATCGTTAAATTCTATTAACATAATGATATAAATGTGCTATAATTTTTTTAACAACCTGAAACTGATCCTGATTTTGCTGGCCTTTGTCAGTGAAACATGACTCTCATGGAGGAAAGGACTTATGTCAAATCGAATACAAAAACTGCAGAAGAAAGTAGGAAAGCCTGCCGGCATTATAGTCTGCCTGGTACTGGCCTTTTCCATGCTTCTTCCCCTGTCTCTGCATGCGGAAGCGGCAGATACTGTGGAGCCGACAGAGAAAGCGGTCGTTTTACAAGCCCCTGAACAGGATGACCCTGTGGAAATCATCGATAATTCAAACATCGAAGACAGCTATCTGGAACTGCATGATCCTACGATGTCATTTTCAAAGGCAAAATATGAGGTCAATGTAAAAAAGAAGTTTACGCTGCCTCTGACCAAAAAGTACATGCCGGATGGTTACCGGATCAACTGGACCAGCTCCAACAAAAAGGTGGCTTCCGTCAATAACAAAGGGCAGGTTACCGGTAAGAAGGTGGGGACCGTCAAAATCACGGCATCCCTGGCAGGCACCGGCTTGAAGAAAACCTGTACGGTGGACGTTGTCCATACAAAGACCTTCCATGTGAGAGCGACAGGATATTGCAACTGCGCCTCCTGCAGCGGACCGGGCCATCCCAGGACGGCCTCGGGCAGGTATCCTAAGCAGGGAAGAACCCTGGCTGTAGACAGGAGAAAGATCCCCCTGGGATCTAAAATTGTTATGAAAGGCAAGACTTACTTTGCGGAAGACGTGGGCGGGGCTATCAAGGGCAACCGGATCGATGTTTATTTCCACTCTCATAGAAGAGCCCAGAGCTATGGGGTAAAGAGGGTTAAAATCAAAGTATATTATAAAAAATAGATAAGAAGAAAAGCAGGTCTCTCCGGACAGATTAATTGTTTGTCCGGGGAGATTATTTTATGCCCTGCCGGGCACTTATATGATAGAATATAGATAATATGCAGGATCGCGGGAGCTGTCTTACAGCGGAGCGATCCGTGATATCTTTTGATCCCAACATCATATAGACAAAAGATTGAATTGTTTTTTCGTAATGACTTAGCAGCTGACCAGGGGGGAGGAAACGATGATTCCCATACCAAAACTATTTAGAAAAACGAAAACGGTGAGGAGAATTCAGGCCTACATGGATGAGGTCTTTGATGAAGTCCTTCATACCACTTTGAATCCTGACGGCCCAGGGGCCATCCGTATCCATCTGATTCCTCCTAAGAAGGAGGAGAACGCCCTGAATCCCAGCATCGCCATCATAAACGGGGCGGATATTGTGCCGGTGAATTTTGCCTGGGCAGTCATGCTGGCGGAGCTGATCCGGGAGACCAACCATTATGACGGAAAAGAGATTGGGGAGGAGGATGTTCAAAACATCCTTAACCGGACGGCGGAAAACGTCAAGAAAATCATGCCGATTCTATCCCGCAAGAGGATTGAGACAGATATCCGGACCATCTACCGGACTTTGAAACAGATCGCTTACCGGGAAGAGGTCACCACGGATATCCGTCATATGAGCATAGGAGAATATGCGGAATATATGGAAGCTCCCCACCGGATGGACCTTATGGTAAGCGCCATGACCCGGAAAGGACAATGGCACTGCAATCAGAAATGTATCCACTGCTATGCGGCGGACCAGGTTCTGGCCGAGGAGGAGGAGCTTTCTACGAAAGAGTGGAAACAAATCCTGGACAAGTGCCGGGCTGCGGGGATCCCCCAGGTCACCTTTACCGGAGGGGAGCCTACCATGAGAGATGACCTCGTTGAACTGATCCGGCATGCCCGCTGGTTTATATCCCGGCTCAATACCAACGGTATTCGCCTGACGGAGGATTACTGCCGGTCCCTTCACCAGGCTGAGCTTGACAGTATCCAGATTACCTTTTATTCCGTTGATTCTCAGGTGCATAACCGACTGGTGGGGGCTGACCGCTATGAGGATACGGTAAAGGGCATCGATCATGCCCTTGCCGAAGGCCTCTCAGTAAGCATCAACACTCCTTTATGCACTCTGAACCGTGATTATGTCAAAACTCTGGAATTCCTTCACGAAAAGGGAGTGATCTATGTGACCTGCTCCGGCCTGATCACCACCGGCCATGCAGCTCAGGAAGAATCTGAGAGGCTGCAGCTTAACAGCAGGGAGCTGGAGGAGATTCTCCGGGATGCCGTCGCCTACTGTAATGAGCATGGTATGGAGATTGCTTTTACATCCCCGGGCTGGATCGACCAGAAGGTCTTTGAAGAACTGAACATCTCTTCTCCATCCTGCGGGGCCTGTCTCTCCAACATGGCCATCACGCCGGGAGGCAATGTCGTACCCTGCCAGAGCTGGCTGTCCGACAAGCCTTTAGGTAACATGCTTAGCGATGACTGGGCATCCATATGGGATAGTCCGATATGTATAGAGCATAGGGATTATTCTGCCCGGATGACGGGCCGGTGTCCCTTGAGGAGGTATTGCGGATGAGTGGAATAAAGAAGAAATATGACATGTTTCAGTGGGGAAATTGCAGGAACTTTATAAGAAGTATCCGATATCTGATGTTGGCCGCTGCCGCTTTGCTTTTCATGATGGCATCCTCTGTTCCTGTCAGCGCCCAGGCTACCGATGTGCTGGAGGACTTCGCCATCACCGTGGATGTCCAGGAGGATGCCTCCTTGAAAATGACCTATCATATAACCTGGAAGGTGCTGGACGATTCCATCGGCAAGCTGGAATGGATCGACCTGGGTGTGCCCAACCGCCATCATGAAGACATCACTCCCTTAAGCGGAACCATCGATCATATCGAAGACAATGGAAATAAACTGGCCATCTATCT
>CAMOVS010000091.1 GCA_946627575.1 uncultured Lachnospiraceae bacterium | reverse complement strand
AAGGGAGCATCGAGGAAAAGATCGTTGAGATGCAGGAGACAAAGAAACAGCTGGCGGATGATATCCTGAACAGTGAGAATGTTGGCAGCACCAGCATCAGCAGGGAAGATCTTCTGGCACTGCTGGAGTGATGATATGATTCACAGTTTACATAAGATGAGATCTGACTCCCTCCTCTATAGGGGGGAGTCCCCTGCGGATATCTGCCTTCTTCTATGCCGTATACACAGACAGTGAAAGACAGGCGCATCAAAGGAAAAGACTCTCGCCTTTCATGGATGATTTGATCATGGCATATTCGCCGGCATCTAATCCATAAAGGCGGGATATTTTTTCATCTAATTCATCATAGATCATCTGGATATTCTTTTGTTTTTTTTCGGCAAGAATCCTTTCTACATAATGAAGGAAGGGTTCCTGCTCTTTTTCTGTGATATCCGGGATGGGAATCTGCTCAATATGGGACTTCAGGACCTTGAGGGAATGAAAGGATTTCCTGAAATAATACTGGGCTGTCCGGGAGTTCAGTATGGCAAGGACATACTTGACAGCAAGACCTTCGATCCGGGGGATCAGTATATTACAGCTGTTCAGGGACAGGGTCTGCTGGTCATCATAGGCGAATACAAGCTGATTGCATATAAAGCGGTACAGCAGCTTCTCCGGTGCCCTGTAGTATTTCTCAGGAGCTACCTGCTGGAAGGCCTCCGGAGTATATTCTATAAAAGAAGCGCCGGGTCTGAAATGGTAGCGGCCAAGGTCGGATCCTTTCAGAATCCTTTCCTTAGAATCTGTTTTCTCTGATGTGACGAATTCTTTGTTGTTCCCGGTTACGATGCCAAGGGCAAAATCAGCCTGTCCCGCTAAAAAACATATGTTGGAGCCCGTCCGGATTTTTTCCAGGATGTGATATTCCTCATCGGTCACAAGAAAACTGAAGTCATCGGCGGATACAGACCTCTCCCGGTTAATGGTAAAACGACGATTTGTCTCCTCCACTACCATACCCAGACAGCTGGCAAAATTCCCGGTATACTTCATCTGAAGAATGATGCTGGGGCACTGGATCTGATCAAAGACATCGCCGAGATAGGCAAGGTACTCAAAAGCGCAGGAGCCGGTAAGAATCGTTCTTATGGCCCGGTGGCTTTTTACATGGAGCAAGGCCTGGGGAAGGATAAAGGAAAGGCTTCCTCCCGGTCTCAGATCTCTCAGAGCCTGTTCCAGGAATATATCATAAGATTCCATGTGTTTGCCCTGGGCAGTATGGTATTTTTGGCGAAGTCTATCCTTTTCCCCGCTTTCGAATTCATAGCCCCAGGGCGGGTTGCCCAGGATATAATCAAAGCGGAAAGGAAAATGATGATCCAGATAATCTTCATTTCTTATGTGAGTATATAGAAGATCGCGGTTTGTCACTGAGTATTTCAGAGCCATATTGATCCTGGCAATCTTTACACTGAGCTCATCGATGTCATTTCCATAGATGTCTTCGAAGGGGATGCCGTCAGGCAGCTGCAGGAGAAAGTTCCCTGTGCCGCAGCTGGGATCCAGTATTTTCGAGCCTTTGGTCCGGCCCTGGCAAAAGAGGACCGAACAGAGTTTTTTTACGATATTTGTTGGAGTGTAATAAGAGCCTGTTGCCTTCCTTTTTCCCAGATTACTGGTGGAGATATAAAGAAGTCCCAGAATGTCTTCCCGGGCTTCGTAAGGGAATCGTATGTTAAAAAGGTCAGGATAGCTGAGAACAAAGGAAAGAGAAGCGTCCCGGTCTTCAATCAGGTCTTCTATAAGAAAATCATAGTCCATCTCAAGCAGACAGCCTTCCAGCCAGCTTTTAAGTAGGGAAGGGGAAGGGATGTCCTGTCTGCCGGAACACAGCAGCTGCAGGGCGCATTCAGCTAGCAGACAAGGGAGCTCAAGGCGGCCCGGCTCCAGGCCATAGTCTTCGATAGCTGTAAGAACAGCCTGGACCTGGCTCTGGGCGGAGGAGTCCTCAGATACATAAGAAGAGTAAATGTTCCGGCCGGAAATGTATTTCTTGTTGCGGCGGCTTTTGAGGACAGCATTGTCTTTTTCCATCAGTTTTCTTTGCAGAGAATGAACGTAAGACAGAGAAAACCAGATATTTTTATCGGATGAGATCTGGGGCTTCAGCTTGCCCAGACGGATCCAGTTCCGCCCGGTGGCAGGAGAGATGGACAGCATGGAGCAGAGTTCATGCAAAGTCATATAACCTGCAGGCGACTGAACCTGATTTTGGGATGAATACTGCATAAGCTGCCTCCAAATGAAACAAGATGATACATCAGATGAGATGGGACTCCCTCCTCTATAGGGGGAGCTTATTAACTGCTGGCGAACTTTAGTCCCGCCCTTCCTCGCTGTCAACAATCAGACCGTCAAGTTCCCGGAAAAAATCCGGATAGGAGATATCGACACAGTCAGGATCTTCAATAAGGGTCTCTCCGTCAGCACATAGTCCGGCTATGGCAAAGGTCATGGCGATCCGGTGGTCATTGGCGCATGAGATTCTGGCTCCTTTCAAAGCCCTGCTGCCCGACCTGGAGGCCTTTCCCCTTATGATGAATCCGTCTTCTGCAGGGGTCACATCTGCGCCCATCCTCTTTAGATTATCACTGACGATGGTGATCCGGTCCGATTCCTTGACCTTGAGTTCGTGGGCATCTCGTATAATGGTTTCCCCTTCAGCGAAGCAGGCCATCATGGCAATGACGGGAAGCTCGTCAATCAGGGTTGGTATGATGTCGCCTTCTATGACGGTGCCGTGAAGACGGGAAGAACGGATCAGGATGTCTGCGACCGGCTCCCCGCTTTCTTCTCTCCGATTGAGAAGACGGATGTCGGCTCCCATATCACGGCATACGGAAAGGATGCCCGCCCGGGTGTCATTGATGCCGACATTGCGGATCTCTATGCAGGAGTCCGGGACGATCAGACCGGCTGCAATGAAGTAGGCGGCGGATGAGATGTCGCCCGGAATCATGATTTCCCGGGCATGCAGATGATAATCGCCGGTCCTTCCATAAGCGGGTGGAATAATAGTGGATTCTTTTCCGTGACATCGGATATCAGCCCCAAAAGCTTTAAGCATCCGCTCAGTATGGTCTCTCGACCGGGCCGGCTCCGTGACTTTGACAGGTCCGTCTGCATAAAGACCCGCCAGAAGAAGACATGACTTGACCTGGGCTGAGGCGACGGGAGACCGGTAGTCGATCCCGTGTAGCCTGTGACCTCTGATGCGGAGGGGAGCACAGCCGTTTTCTTTAAGACTGCTGATATGGGCGCCCATCTGTGTAAGAGGGTCCATGATCCTTTTCATGGGACGGCTGTTGAGAGACTGGTCTCCGCTTAAGGTGGTTTCAAAGGGCTGACCTGCCAGAATTCCACTGATCAGGCGGGTCGTGGTTCCGCTGTTGCCCACATCGAGGATTCCTTCCGGAGCGGTAAGACCTTTTAGACCTTTTCCATATATAGAGAGGACATCCCCCTTTTCCTCGATTCGGATGCCCATCTGCCGGAAGCAGTTGATGGTAGACAGACAGTCTGCCCCCTTCAGGAAGCCTCGGACCCTGCTGGTGCCTTCTGCCAGGCTGCCCAGCATAACCGCCCGGTGGGAGATGGATTTATCGCCGGGAACCCTAAGACTTCCCTGCAGCTTGTTAACCGGATAGATGACTTTCATGGTCGGACTCCTATCATTTTTTTCATAATACAGTATATAGGCTGCGGCCTGATTTGGACTATCGCTGGTGCACCACGTAATTTCTTTCCCGGAGAACCTCGGCGGCTCTGCGGGAGGACTCACCGTCATAAAGCATGATTTCCAGGACGCCCTCCTCGAACTCCCGGTTATGGACGATGCCGATATTCTTGATGCTGATGCTGTGGAAGGCCAGCTGGGAGGCTACCGTAGCCAGGGTGCCCGGTTCATCAGGTATATCTACGTAGATCTTGTAGATTTTTTCGAAAAGACCGGTGGCATTATCCGGTACGGAGTCCCTGTATTCTCCGGCCTGGCGGAAATAGTCATTGACATAATCCCCGTTTTCCTCGTCCAGCCGGCGGCTGACTTCCTGAAGGTCCCGGATCATGTCATCCAGCAAGGCGCGGATATTGGAAGAGTTGTTCTGGCAGATCTGTTCCCACATGAGAGGAGAGGAGGAGGCAATTCTTGTGATATCCTTGAAGCCTCCGGCTGCCAGCTGCTTAAGCATGCCTCCTCTGGTATCTGCCCTTCTTACCAGATGAACCAGTTCGGCAGCAACGATATGGGGAACATGGCTGATGGCAGCTGTGATGTAATCGTGTTCCTGGGGCGGAAGCGTCACGGGCAGAGCCCCTAGTCCCTGGATAAAGGAAGAAAAACGGGCGCTCAGCATAAAGTTGGTTCGGGGACCCGGTGTTAGAAAATAGTAGGCATTCTCCAGAAGATGGTCGTTGGAATGTTCATAACCCGACCGCTCGGATCCTACCATGGGATGGCCTCCGACAAAATTCTCTTCCATGCCCATCCGGACAACCGCATCCTGCATAGGTCCCTTGACGCTTCCTACATCAGTAAGCAGGCACTGGTCATCCATGAAGGACTTGATGGTCTCCAGGAAGCTGATATTGACGGAGACAGGGGCGCATAGGAAGAGGATGCTGCAGGGGGAAAAGCCCTGGTTCACCTCCGTCATGGGATGACTGACAACCCCGTCTTCCACAGCCTGCTCAATAGAGGCCTGGTCTTTATCGTAAGCATAGATGACCGCATCCGGATGAATTCTGCGGATGGTTCGGGCTATGGATCCGCCGATCAGACCAAGACCGATAAAACCGACGGTAATACTTTCTGTGTTCATGGCTGGCATGACCTCCTTGCATGGAAAATATCATTTGATATAAATGTAACTGAAAGAAGAAAAGCTGTCAATGATTTTATACATTAAATTCCTAAAGTACAGATACTTGTTTCCATACAAGCATTAGCCATCCATGACCAGATGAAGATTGACCGCCAATCCTAACAACTTTTTGACATAATTGCTAAAAAGGCACTTGTAATCAGAAGGGTTTTTTAGTAAAATAGTAGCTGAGTTTTGAAAAAATAAAACATGGGAGGAACAATGTTATGAAAGTATATGCAACTGAGAGTATCAAGAACGTCGCTTTACTGGGTCATGGCGGCAGCGGAAAGACTTCTCTGGTGGAGAATATGGCATTTGCCAATGGTGTCATCAAGAGAATTCGTTCTGTTGCTGAAGGCGGCACGGTAAGTGACTACGATAAGGAAGAGATCAAGAGACAGTTCTCGATCTCCACCTCCGTTATTCCGCTCGAGATGGACGGGATCAAGGTGAATATCCTGGATACTCCCGGTCTTTTTGATTTCTCCGGTGAAGTATATGAAGCCCTCAGCGTAGCTGACGCTGCGGTTATCGTTGTCAGCGGCAAGTCCGGAGTGGAAGTGGGAACCAACAGAAGCTTTGATTTCTGTAAGAAGAGAGGAATCCCGGTTTTCGTATATATTACCAACTGTGAAGATGAACATGTTGATATTCCCGCCATCGTAGAAGCTTTGAAAGAAAGTTATGGCACCGGCATCGTTCCTTTCCAGATGCCCTATAAGGATGGTCATGACTTTAAGGGCTTTGTGAATGCTCTCGACGGTGTGGTTGCGAGCTTCGACGGTTCTGCCTTCACCGAGACCAAGGCAGAAGAAGGAGACAATGACGAGCTTGACGAGTACCGTATGACTCTCATGGAAGGTATCGCTGAGACGGATGAAGAACTGATGGAGAAGTTCTTTGAGGAAGAGCCCTTCACCGAGGAAGAGATTCAGAATGCCGTTACAAGCGCCGTGGCTTCCCGCGACCTTATGCCTGTCATCTGCGGATCCAACAATTCCGAGTATGGCGCTAAAGTCCTTCTTAACAATCTGGTCAAGTATGTGGCAGCTCCCGGCAAGGTGGAAGGCCAGCTCAAGTCCGCCGGCGCGACCACCGTGACGCGCCTC
>CAMOVS010000090.1 GCA_946627575.1 uncultured Lachnospiraceae bacterium | reverse complement strand
CCCATTCTCGTCTTCTACTTTGGAAATGCTTATGGCATCATCCAGATCTCTGGCATCTTCCCCGTCTATGGTCACCGTCAGGAGCTGACGAAAGTCCTGCCGCTCAGGATGATCTTCCAGAATCCGGTCTCCATCTACATGGGCTGATATAGCGGCAGCTTCCCTCATGGCCGCCTTGGGAAATGCTTCCTCGATCTCAAAAGCTCTCAGGACGGAGGTCACATCAGTTCTTGGATCATTGATGTTGCCCAGGATCTCCGTAATCTCCCCCTCAGGAATCTTCGCATCAGATCCATAGTCAAGGAGCTTCACGATCACCTTATCCCCGGCTCCGGCCCCTTTGATCCGCTTGCCCCTTACCGAGATCTCTCTACCGATATGGGGATCATCCGGAACCACCAGACCCTGTCTGCCGGAATCCGCAGGCAGCCAGGTTCCGATCAGAGTGGATATTTCATGTCCCAGGATCTTCACAACCATACCTTCCGGGTTCTTTCCGGCGCTTTCGGGTCCTTGTTTAACCCGAACCAGAACCCGGTCCTTGTGGAAAGCCCCATTAACATAGACCGGCGGAATGAAGATCTCTTCCTCAGACTGATCCACCCGGACAAAGCCAAATCCCCTTCCGCTCCCGGAAAAAAAGCCGGTCACGTTCCGGTTCTCCGGCCGGATGTATTTGCCCCTGGCGGTCATATCCAGAAGGCCGTCCTCGATCAAGCTGTCCAGTATCTCCTTAAGCTCATCTCTTTCATCCCCGGATACCCCCAGCACAAAGCACATGTCCCTGAACCGCATGGGAACATACTTTTCATCCTGGATCATCTCACGTATGATGTTTTTTCTATGTTTGAATAATTCCGCTGTCATAATACTTCTCTTAATAATTATTCTCTTAATAATAATTCTCTTAATAGAAAGGCCGCCTCAATTCAGAGGCGGCCTGCTGTCTGCTTATGATACGATCGGTTCTTCTCTCGATTCCTGTCAGGCAAATGCTTTCAGATTCAGAACGATCGCCAGAACAAAGAAGATGATTCCTAATACGGTTGTGATCCGGACAAGCTGTCCTTCCCTGGTACGTCCCTTGTTCTTGCGGACATAGCTGTCTACTTCTCCGCTAAGAGATCCCAAACCGGAATCTTTACTTTCCTGCATCAATACTACCACCATCAATGCAATGCACACGATCATAAAACAAACGGTCAATACTGTTCTTAACAACAGTGTCACCTCCCAGGTTTATTACATATTTGTTACGCACAAATCTTTACAACTATAGCACAGGCAAGATAAAAAATCAAGGAAATCTTTAGCTCCCGCCGGCTTTCCGCCGCTGTTTACCGATGATTCCATTGGCGGCTGTCAATACTGGCTTTCTGCTTCCTGAGCCCTGATGTAATCATAGTCACTCACTTCCGACCCGTCAATGAGGACGTCCCACTCCGGAGCCGAATGCTCTTTACACTCCATGTACTGACCGCCCTTGACGTAGGGCTTAAAGTGTGAGTATTCCTTATCAGCCTTAACAAGGTCTTCCAGTTTCTGCTCTCCTATGGTGAAATTCTGAGTGTTGAAGATCTTGGCTTTCCCGGCCCGTATATTCTTCTCAAGATCGGCTACGTCATATACTGTCTCCGCAGCAATATACTGATCATTAAGCTGGGAAATGATATTGGCTCCCTCCGCATAGCCGGCAGACCAGTCCTTATCGATGGGCTGACCCTTGTCAAGCTGGTCAATGGCGTAGGTATAATACATGCTCCAGTCAGAAAGAACCGAGGTCAGTGCGTCCTTGGGTGCCACATCCAGCATACCCAGATCTCTGCCAACCACAGGGATATCATTCTCCGCACATACAGCGGCTACGGCAGTGGTCGAAGTATATTCACCCATGACAGACACACCGGCCAGGGCCAGCTGTTTTGCTTCCTTGCCGTCATCATCGTAGACGCCTTCACTTCCAACATAGCGGATATACATCTGCGCCCTGGAATAGGATCTTTTAATGCCCAGGAAAAAGGCCATGGCACAGCTGATCGCTTCCGGGCTCTTTTTATCGGCTACAAAACCCACCTGAAAGCTGTAGGGCTCTGCCTTTCCGTTATTCAGGCGTTCTACCAGTTTCTTTCCGGCTACCAGACCGCCCACATGATAAGCCTCAAACATCCGGGTATTGTAGGTATAATAGTTGGACTGGCCGCTCTCGTCAGCTTTTCTACCGCCTTCCTGGCAGAAAACCACATCAGGATATTTGGCTGCACATTTTATGGTCTTGCCCTCCAGGTCACAGTCCGTACAGAAAATAATGCTGCATCCCTGATCCACCAACTCTTTAACCTTCTTGCCGATATTATCCTTCTTGACATTCTCTACCGTTATAATCTGGCTGTCTGTAAGTCCAGTCGCCCCCTGCATCTTCTCGATATCATTCTTGCGGGCTATGGTAGAGGTGGCTTCGCTGTCCCCGGAAAAGAGAAAACCTGCCTTGAGGTTGCTGTTCTCCACTTTTTCCTGGCTCTCCTTGCTCTCCGTAGACGATTCCGCTTTTTTACGGGATAATCCACATCCGGCCAAGGACATGGCCAGCAGCAGAGCAAGTAAAGCTGCGGTAAATCTTTTCATAAAAGTTTTCCTCCTGATTATTAATAACAAATATTAAGATGTAAGAATCAACAGCTATCAGTGAGACAATATCTCTACACCATCTTCCGTTACCAAAAGCAGGTACTCCCATTGGGCGGAAGGCTTCCCATCTAAAGTGCGGACGGTCCAGCCGTCATTTTCATCTTCATAGACATCCGGCGCCCCCATATTGACCATGGGCTCAATGGTAAATGTCATGCCCGGCACAAAGACGATGCCTTCATCCGGCAGCCCGATGTGATTAACCCAGGGATCCTCATGGAATCGCACTCCGCAGCCGTGACCACCAATCTCCCGGACGACCGTATAGCCATTGTCCACCGCATGCTTGTTGCAGACATAGCCCATATCTCCCATGGTCCCCCAGGGTCTGGTGGCTTCTACGGCCAGGTCAAGGCACTCTTTGGTCACCTTCACCAGTCTCTTCTTCTCCTCTGACACATCCCCGATACAAAACATCCTGGAAGCGTCTCCGAAGTAACCATTATAAATTGTCGTACAATCCACATTAACGATATCACCGCTTTTCAACACCTGGTGTTCATCGGGAATACCGTGACACACTACATCATCCACGGAAGTGCAGACACTCTTTGGATAGCCCTGGTAGCCAAGGCAGGCAGGTATGCCGCCAATCTCTCTCGTGAAGGCTTCGATCCGCTCATCCAGTTCCTGTGTAGTCACTCCTTCTTTTACAAAGGGTGTTATATAATCCAGTACCATCGTATTTCTCTTTCCGGCTTCCCGGATTCCTTCGATCTGCTCTGCCGTCCGGATCATGGCGTGATTAGGTACGTCATACCCCCGGTTCCTATAATCCCGTATACGATTGTCAAAGGACATGTGGCACTGTTTGTACTTTCTGCCGCTGCCACACCAGCACTTGTCATTTCTTCCGATTTTCACAAAAAAGGTTCCTCCGGTCTCTTATTCTACTTGTCATTAGTCATGATCATGTCAGGATCAGGATAATGACAGGCGCTATGGATAAGCCGAGCCTGGCATCATCATGACCAACGAATCAAAGGAAAAGTCTTACATAATCTCTATATGCTCCCCATGAATATCGCAGTAATAGTATAAGCATTATTCTGAAAAAAATCAATCGAATAAGGCGCAGGGCGAAAATCCTGCGCCTTATCGTCGTCGTTGCTATTCTCCTCTTATTTCTTAATCAGAAGAGATTCTCCGGTCATCTCTGCCGGCTTCTCCATACCCATCATATCAATCAGGGTCGGAGCAATATCTGCCAGGCAGCCTCCCTCTTTAAGGGTGTAATCCTTATCATAATTAAGGAGGATAAAGGGAACCGGATTGGTGGTATGGGCGGTATGGGGAGCACCGGTGACATAGTCTACCAGCTGCTCACAGTTTCCGTGATCCGCACAGAGGAATCCCTGTCCGCCAACCTCTTCCAAAGCCCTGACAGCATTGCCCACGCAGGTATCCACCGTCTCAACGGCCTTGATGGCTGCATCCAGAACTCCTGTATGGCCAACCATATCAGGATTGGCAAAGTTGCAGATGATAACATCATACTTGCCGGACCGGATAGCTTCTACCAGTTTCTCCCCTACTTCCGGGGCGCTCATCTCCGGCTGCAGGTCATAGGTGGCTACGGAAGGAGACTTGACAAGAATCCTTTCCTCTCCTTCGTTGGGGACTTCTACTCCGCCATTAAAGAAGAAGGTCACGTGAGCGTATTTCTCCGTCTCAGCCAGACGAAGCTGCTTGAGATGATTCTTAGCCAGGAACTCACCAAAAGTATTGGTAATCTCATTCTTCTTAAAAGCTACGATCTTGTTGGGTATAGTGGGATCATAGTCTGTAAATGTCACATAGGTTGTGGGGAAGAAGCCATTCTTCCTTTCAAATCCGGTAAAGTCGGGATCACAGAAGGCTCTTGTGATCTCCCTGGCCCGGTCCGGGCGGAAATTAAAGAAGATTACGGAATCGTTGGCTTTCACAAGACCCACCGGTTTTCCATTCTCCTTGATCACGGTAGGAAGAACGAACTCGTCTGTTACATCATTTCCGTAAGAATGGTCCATGGCCTCGATAGGATCCGTCTCTTCCACGCCCTCACCATAAACAAGGGCTGCATAAGCCTTCTCCACACGCTCCCAGCGATTGTCACGATCCATAGCATAATAGCGTCCCTCGATGGTTGCTACCTTGCCCACGCCGATCTCTTCCATCTTGGCAATAAGCTGCTCGATGTATCCCTTGCCGGAAGCCGGAGGGGTATCACGGCCATCCAGGAAGCAGTGAACACATACATCAGTCAGGCCCTTCCTCTTCGCCAGCTCCAGAATGCCATAGAGATGGGTATTGTGGCTGTGTACACCTCCGTCAGAAAGAAGGCCCCAGAGATGAAGGGTAGAATTATTCTTCTTGCAATTATCAATAGCAGCAAGAAGGCCTTCATTCTCAAAGAAGTCTCCGTCCTGGATGGACTTGGTGATTCTGGTAAGCTCCTGATAGACGATCCGGCCGGCACCCATATTGAGGTGGCCAACCTCGGAGTTACCCATCTGTCCATCGGGAAGTCCTACATCAAGACCGCTGGCATAACCTTTGACGAAGGGATAATCTACCTTAAGGCGGTCAATGTTAGGCGTCTTAGCCAGATAAGCCGCATTGCCATCCTGTCTGTCATTAAGGCCAAAGCCATCTAATATCAATAATAATGTTGGTTTCGCCATATAATCTATATCTCCCAATAATTATTTGTAATTAACGATCGCACCAAAGTCTTCCTTGAGGGAAGCGCCGCCTACCAGGCCGCCGTCGATATCAGGCTGAGCAAAGAGGTCGGGAGCGGTCTTGCCGTTAACAGATCCGCCGTACTGGATGCGGATGGCGTCAGCTGTTGCCTGATCATAGATCTCAGCGATACACTCGCGGATAGCCTTACATACTTCCTGAGCCTGCTCGGTGGAAGCGGTCTTACCGGTTCCGATAGCCCATACCGGCTCATAAGCGATGACAGCGGTCTTGGCCTGATCTGCTGTGATGTTCTGGAAACCAACCTTAACCTGCTTGCGTACCACCTCGATGGTGATTCCCTGCTCTCTCTCTTCCAGGAGCTCACCTACACACATGATGGGAGTCAGGCCATACTCATAAGCCTTGAGCATCTTCTTATTCACATCTTCATCGGTCTCACCAAAGTAGCCTCTTCTCTCAGAATGGCCAAGAATAACGAAAGTAGCTCCTGCTTCCTTAAGCATGCCCGGGGATGTCTCTCCGGTATATGCGCCGGCATCCTCAAAATAAATGTTCTGTCCGCCGATTGCGATCTTGGTACCCTCCGCTGCCTTAACAGCTGTAGTAACATCGATAGCAGGTACGCAGAATACAACATCCACATCATCATTGGCTA
>CAMOVS010000089.1 GCA_946627575.1 uncultured Lachnospiraceae bacterium | reverse complement strand
CGGTCTTCTTTGACATTCTGGGTACGGCTGAGGAAAATGGCATTGGCAAACTCCACCTGGTTATTGTAGAATTCTCCAAAGTTCTTCAGATACATTTTAGCCCGCTGGGCATCAGCTACCGTAATATAGCTGTTGAGAACTACATTTTCACCATCCGTGACCTTCTCCACCGCTTTAACCACATCGGACAGCTTGCCGACTCCGGAGGGCTCTATAAGTATGCGGTCCGGCTGATACTGGGCCAGTACATCCTTCAAAGCCGTGTTGAAGTCTCCTACCAAAGAGCAGCATATGCATCCTGAGTTCATCTCATTAATCTGGATGCCTGATTCTTTCAGAAAGCCGCCATCAATGCCGATTTCTCCGAATTCATTTTCAATCAGAACGATCTTCTGGCCTTTGAAGGCTTCCTCGATCAGCTTTTTAATCAGGGTTGTTTTGCCGGCGCCCAAAAAGCCGGATATAATATCTATCTTTGTCATGGTTTTCATCCTTTCTATATCTGCTTCAAATATTTGTGCTGACATCAATCTCTTATAATACATGATTCAAATATAAAAAGCAAGTTTTCACTTCAGTCTCTCCTACTCAGCATGCCG
Organism: uncultured Lachnospiraceae bacterium; assembly: GCA_946627575.1. GTDB lineage: Bacteria > Bacillota > Clostridia > Lachnospirales > Lachnospiraceae > Anaerobutyricum. Next base: position 5,463 of record CAMOVS010000089.1, on the reverse strand, counting down.
GAGTCCCGGGATCTCAGACCAATTCATTGCTTAGGGTCATCGCGGCATCTTGAATAAGCGCAGAAAAAGCAGGTCCGGCAGAGAATCTGTCTCTTCCGGACCTGTCTTATGAATTCTTAGGGAAATCTGCAATTAGAACTATATGATTCTGTTCGGGCTTATTGCGGCTGACTATGCAGGTTCTCAATCTGCCAGTCTATGGGTTCGATCCGGTGGAAGCTGAGAAATTCATTGGCCTGGCTGAAATGATGACAGCCGAAGAATCCTCTGTAAGCAGACAGGGGGCTGGGGTGCGGAGCCTCCAGGATCAGATGGCGGGAATTGCTTAGCATAGATTTTTTTCGCCTGGCGGGACCTCCCCAGAGCATAAAGACAATAGGACGATCTTCCTTGTCCAGAATCCGTATGGCGGCATCCGTAAACTCTTCCCAGCCTATGTCCTTGTGGGAGTTGGGCTGGTGAGCCCGAACGGTTAGGACTGTATTGAGAAGGAGAACACCCTGTCTGGCCCACTTGGTCAGATAGCCATTATCCGGGATATAGCAGCCCAGATCATCATGAAGCTCTTTATAAATATTAACAAGAGATGGCGGTGTTTCCACCTCGGGCTTGACGGAGAAGCATAGCCCATGGGCCTGACCATCGTTATGATAAGGATCCTGTCCCAGGATAACGACCTTAACTTCCTTGAGGGGAGTCAGGTGGAAGGCATTGAATATCTCATCGGATGGAGGAAAGATCTGATAGTGTTTATACTCATCCAACAACTTCATGTAAAGTTCTTTATAATATGGTTTTCTATATTCCTCCCGGAGGGCTATGGCCCAATCTCCACTAATGGCACTCATATTATCTCCCTTTCCTGGTCAATAGCTATTCTATGGTCATAGAACAATCCCCCACCTGCATAACAGATGGGGGAAAGGAAAATACTTAGTTATCTTCCGGCGATGCCGACCGATTATTTCTTTGTTACCGGACAGGTTGCATATCCAAGCTCTGTCTGGAAATAATGGATGACTGCCTTAACAGCAGATTCCACAGCAGAAATTCTTCCTGTAAGAATCAGAGTTCCACTGAAACGGTCTACGAATCCCAGATAAACATCACCGCTCTTGATGGAGATATCGGCACCGATTACAGCCGACTCACTCGGTGTTACAGTAATGATACCGATCGCAGAACGCTCAAAATCGATATCCGGATTCAGACCCAGCTTACGATAAACAATAGGCTTAGGGCTGGTGATAACATGCGCCAGTGTAATCTGTCTTCCGGGAACTGTCTCCTGGATAATTCTCAATCTTCCTTCTGTATCCTTCGGTAATAATTCTCTGATATCCATCTCATCCGCTCCTTTACATGATAATCTGCTATCTGTGCAGTTAACTTCCCAACAATACTTCCTGATAAGCACAGGAACTCATCCATCATTATTATAGCACAACAATTTTTTCCCTTCTGTGAAAAAATTGAACATTTCATGGTATTAGTTGGCAGTTATTGTGCAGATTTCTTATCACTGTTTACCATTTGCAAACCGAACTCATATCACAGCCGGGTCAATGGATCGGAGCCGTCCGCCTGCCGCTGCTTGTCTCGACCTTATTTCTTGTCCGGCTCTTCCTGACGGATGGCTTTGGTCCGGATCTCTTCACATATATCATTGATAAATACATCCAGGGACTTGGGCCCTTCATCCCCGGCAAAACGGCTTCTTACGGCTACTGTATGGTTCTGTTCTTCCTGGGCGCCGACGATCAGCATGTAGGGGAGCTTGTCCATTCGTGCTTCGCGGATCTTGTATCCGATCTTTTCTGCACGCTTGTCGACCGTTACATCTACGCCATTTTTACGAAGCTGGGCATATACCTGATCGGCATAGTCAAAGAATTTCTCGGAGATGGGCAGGATGCGGACCTGCTCCGGGCAGAGCCAGGTGGGGAACTTGCCGGCATACTTTTCGATAAGCCATGCCAATGTCCTCTCATAGCAGCCCATAGATGTTCTGTGGATGATGTAGGGTCGTTTCTTCTCACCGTCCCGGTCGATGTAGTACATGTCATAACGCTCGGCCAGGAACATATCCAGCTGAATGGTAATCATGGTATCTTCCTTGCCATAGACATTCTTTGCCTGAATATCCAGCTTAGGTCCGTAGAAGGCAGCTTCTCCGTCGGCTTCCACATAATCCAGCCCGATCTCATCAAGGATCACCCTCATGGCATCCTGAACCTTGTTCCACTCTTCTTCAGTACCCAGGTATTTTTCCGAATTATTGGGATCCCATTTGGACATGCGGTAGGTTACATCTTCTTCCAGCCCCAGGGTGGTCAGGCAATATTTTGCCAGTCTGACACATCCCTTGAATTCTTCGCTGACCTGCTCGGGGGTACATACCAGGTGGCCCTCAGAGATGGTAAACTGGCGGACTCGGGTCAGACCGTGCATCTCTCCCGAATCCTCATTACGGAAGATGGTAGAAGTCTCCGACATACGGTAGGGAAGGTCACGGTAGCTCTTCTGGCGGGCTTTGTAGACATAGTACTGGAAGGGGCAGGTCATAGGCCTAAGAGCGTAGGCATTGCTGTCAGCATCATTTTCAATCATGGCCAGATCCTGGACACCATGAATCTCCCTGGCTGCTTCCTCGGCATTCTCCAGTTCTTCCTTGGTATCATATCCAAAGACGAACATTCCATCCTTGTAATGGTACCAGTGATCAGAAATTTTATAGAGTGTGGACTTGGCCATCATAGGCGTCCGTGTCCGGACATAGCCCCACTCATAGTCTTCCAGGTCTTCGATCCAGCGCTGAAGCTTCTGGATCATCTTGGTTCCCTTAGGCATGAAGAGGGGCAGACCCTGACCAATGACATCTACCGTGGTAAAAAGATCCATTTCCCGGCCCAGTTTATTGTGATCACGAAGACGGATCTCCTCCAGGTATTTCAGTCTCTCTTCCAGATCAGCCTTCTTGGTGTAAGATGTGCCATAGATTCTGGTCAGCATCTTGTTGTGCTCATCTCCCCGCCAATAGGCTCCGGAAGAAGAGGTCAGCTTAAAGGCCTTGATAGGCTTGAGGTTCATGAGGTGGGGGCCGGCGCAGAGATCCGTGAAATCTCCCTGCTTGTAGAAGCTAATTACGGCATCCTCCGGCAGGTCTTCAATCAGTTCAACTTTATAGGGCTGGTCTTTCTCCTTCATGAGAGCGATAGCTTCTTCTCTGGGCAGTTCAAAGCGCTCGATGGCCGGGTTCTCCTTGATGATCTTCTTCATCTCTTTTTCGATGGCATCCAGGTCCTCGCGAGTTAGGGGACGGACATCGAAATCATAATAGAATCCATCTTCGATAGCCGGGCCGATGGTATACTTGGCTTCCGGAAAGAGGCGCATAACAGCCTGGGCCAGCACATGGGATGTGGTGTGGCGGAAAGCCAGTTTACCTTCATCATCATTAAAGGTAAAGATGTTAAGGCTGCAGTCCTTGTCTACTATTGTTCGTAGATCTACTGTCTTCTCATCAATCTGACCTGCGCAGGCATTCCGGGCCAAACCTTCACTGATATCCCTGGCGATATCCAGGACTGACATAGGCTGGTCATATTCTTTTCTTGATCCGTCTTTTAATGTGATAATCATTATATTCGCTCCTTTATTAGTTTTATTTTTATATTGACATAACCGTCCGGATGCTCGATTCCGTTCCCGTGCCGGTCTGCTTGCACGGACGTAATCGGCACCATTACTATCAATAATCTATAGTTGACTCACTGCTTTTTTCTTCTCCTGATTCATGATCTCGATCCAGGTAAAAATAGTTACTCTTCCGGTCATTGCCGCCAAAGAGATTATTATATTCAATCAGATGGTATTGATGAATCTTATCATAGTAAGGGGAGGACCGGTCATCATTCTCATAATAATTCCCATCCCGGTCCCAATATCCCAGGGCATTGATGGCCGGGATCTCTTCCCTCAGATCCGTGAGAAAAGAGAGGTAGGGAGTTCTTTGGAAACCGGCTGCATCGGCCAGGTAAGTGCTTAGATAATTATTACTGGTCCTTTCTATTTCCCTCTCTTCTATATCGTAATTGGCCCAGATCAGAAAAGGAATCCTGTAGAGCTCCTCCAGCTCCTCTCCCTCCAATTCATCCATGGGCTTTCCCATCAGGGTATCATAGAATCCATCATCAAGGTCAGCCATATGGTCCCCGAAGAAAAGAATGACTGTCGGCTCATCCACCTTTTTAAAGTAATTCACCAGCCCTTTAAGGGCATCGTCCGACATTTTCATCATATTCAGGAACTCTTCTGCCTTTTTGAATCGGGCATACTCGCCGGTCAGCCTGACTGCATCACCGGTCTCCGCAGTACTCCCGCTATAGCTTCCGTGATTCTGCATGGTTACATTGAAGATAAGGAAAGGACCATCTGCAGGATCCCTGGCTTGATAGAGGTCGATAATCTTCTGATAATCCTCTTCGTCAGTAATATGGTAATTCACCGTGTTGGCGAAGACTGAGAAGTCCTCCGAGGTATAAAAGTGATCAAAACCCATCAGGGGATAGATCTTGTATCGGCTGTAACCGGTCTCGTAATAGGGATGAAGAGCCAAAGCCTTGCCATACCCCTGCGCCTTAAGGGTGGATATCAGGCCGGGGATGTCCTTGCGCAGAAAAAGCTGGTAAGGAACCGAATTATCCGGAAGAAAAGCCATGCTATTCCCCGTCAGGAACTCGAACTCGGAATTGGCCGTATTGCCTCCGAAGACAGAACTGTAGGTAGACCCTCTGATCGTATTCTCCTTCAGGGATCGGAAATATGGCATGTAATCCTGAGACAAGCTCAGATCACCTAAAGAAGCAGGATCCGAGAAAGATTCGTTCATAATGCATATGATATTAGGCTTTTTCCCGGCCTTTCCTGTTTTATTTTCCTGGCCCGTCCGATCCTCTGAGAGGACTCCGGATCCTGACATGGCCGCTTCAACAGCATCGATAGTATAGTCTTCCGGTTCCCTGACATGAAGATAACCAAAAGTTCGGGCTGTAGTAAGCAGCGTCCCATAGTAGCGGTATTTGAATTGAGGCCGGTAGACTCTGAAGTCCACCCCCGCCTTCTCCAGCATACTGCTGAATACGTAGGCGTTGCAAAAGGCGAAGCCAAGACAGATACATAGCCCTAGATAGATCAGCCTTCCCCTTCTCTTAAAAAGGGGCCTTCTCCGCAGTTTGAGTAAAAGAGCACACAGGAAGAGGGTCAGAATAATCAGCTCTGCCGTCTCCACATCAACCTGCACCTCATAAGTATTGGCCACAACCAGGGCTGTCCCGGCGGAATAGATGTCAGATGCGATAAAGCTCATATTCCGAAAGACGGTCAGCTCATAATTTAATATGCCAAAGGCTGCCGTAAACAGAACAAGCGCTATGGAAGCTCCTCTGACGCTGTTGGATATAA
>CAMOVS010000088.1 GCA_946627575.1 uncultured Lachnospiraceae bacterium | reverse complement strand
TTTTTCTTTTTTTCACATGTTTATGGTATATTATAATAAAAATGATCGTGGCAGATCTTTTACAGCAGATCGATCTGTATGGATCCTGGTTCGTTATTTTGACACCCGAACTATAGTTTGAATCATTTTTTTGGAGAGAGGGGTTATAGAGGTGAAGGATACGAAGAAGTTAGGTTTTGGTTTGATGAGATTACCGAGAATCGAAGGAGCGGATCCCAATAGCGAGACGGTGAATCCTATCGATATCGATCAGGTTAAGGAGATGGTAGACCTCTTTATGGAGGCGGGGTGTACTTATTTTGATACAGCCTGGGCTTATGACTGGTCGGAAGATGCCATCCGTCAGGCTTTGGTAGAGAGATATCCCAGAGAGAGTTATACTTTGGCTACCAAGCTGGCGGCCTGGATTGAATGTGAGACGAGGGAAGATGCCATCGCTCAGTTTGAATCTTCCCTGGAATTAACCCAGGCAGGTTATTTTGACTATTATCTCCTCCATAATCTGGGTGGAAAAAGGACGGAATTCTTTGATTGTTTTGATCTCTGGAGTTTCGTTAAGGAAAAGAAAGAAGAAGGACTGATTAAGAATGTTGGCTTTTCCTTCCATGCTACGCCTGAAGAGCTGGAAGATATACTCGCTAAACATCCTGAAGTAGACTTTGTACAGCTGCAGATCAATTATGCGGATTGGGAAGATCCTATGATCCAGTCCAGGGCCAATTATGAGGTAGCCAGAAGGCATGGAAAGCAGATTGTGATCATGGAGCCGATTAAGGGTGGTCTTCTGGCCAATCCGCCGGCTTCCGTTGAAAAGGTTCTTAAGGATGCTGATCCTGATGTGTCCAGCGCTTCCTGGGCTGTCCGCTTTGCTGCCAGTCTGGAAGGAGTACTGGCTGTTCTTTCTGGTATGAGTAATCTGGACCAGATGAAGGATAATCTTTCCTATATGACAGACTTCCAGCCCTTGTCTCAGGAAGAATGTGCCGTGATCGAGGAAGCCAGAGAGGAACTGGCCAAGCTGCCTATCATTCCTTGCACCAGCTGCGGCTACTGTATGAAAGTATGTCCACAGAATGTAGGTATCCCCGGCAGCTTTAATGCTATGAATCTTTATACTTTATACGGCAACCTTGAGTATGCTAAAGGTAAGGAAGGCTTTGATGTAGGTGTGGCCGGCAAGGCCAGGGCAGATGCCTGTATCAAGTGTGGTATGTGTGAGGAAGCCTGTCCCCAGAGTATTCCCATCCGGGATGAATTGGAGAAGGCAGCAGAAGTATTCTGTGTATAAGAGGATACTTTTTATACATGCAAATGGTTAAGAAATCAAATGGTTAAGAAATAATGAAAAAACTTCGAAGCACAGGCATTTTCAGTGCAGCTTCGGAGTTTTTTTGTTATAATAAAGCAGAAATTCATTATTTGTTCTCGGAGTAATAATCAATGCTTTTAGGATAATGAATATATAAATCATTTCAGAAATGTTTATATGGAGGTTAACTATGGATTATCTGGATAATGGCTTTAAAGTGGTGCGTGTCGTGATTACAGGAGGACCCTGCAGCGGCAAGACGACCGCGATGAAAAGGGTTTTTGAAGAATTGAAGGATACGGGTTATCAGATTCTGATTATGCCTGAGACAGCAACTCAGCTGATTGGCGGTGGGATTGCACCCTGGACCTGCAGAAATATGGAGTCTTATCAGAAGTGGCAGATGATCATGCAGATGGAGAAGGAAAAGGTTTATGCCGGTGCGGCAGAGGAGATATCCGAGGTTAACCAAAAGCCTATTTTGATTATATATGATAGGGGGATGCTTGATAATAAAGCTTACATGTCTCAGGAGGCATTTACAAAGAATATGGAAGCCCTGGGTGTGGATGAGGATGAGAGTCTGAGCTGGTATGATATAGTATTTCATCTGGAAACAGCGGCTAAAGGGGCGGTGGAGGCTTATACTTGTGATAACAATTCCGCCAGGACGGAGACAGCGGAAGAGGCAATCCAGCTTGACAATAGAAGCCTTATGGCCTGGAAAGATCATCCAAATCGGGTGATAATCGATAATTCGACAGGATTCGAGGAGAAGATGGACAGGCTGTTTGGAGGTATACGGGACTTTTTGCAAAAAGATGAGATAAAAGCAGATTAAATAATATTTATATATTTAGATATGGCATCGGAATGAATTGACTTCGCTTATCATTCAATAGTTTTATACCATAAAGGAACTCCCGCCCGTATAATCGTAATATACAAGCGGGAGTTTTAATACTTTTTATTATTTCTCTTTTACCTGACCGTAGGTCTGGAAGCGGACCATCATTTTTTCCATTTCCTCCGGCGGCAGGATCTTTGGACGTCCGGCAACCGTGGCCAGATAATAGGTCTGACAGCATTCTTCGATGAGAAGAGCGATGTTAAAGGCCTGGGCGATATCGGCAGAACCTGCCAGGAGACCATGATTTTCAAGAAGGACGCAATAGCGGTCTTTCATATAATCAAAGGCGGCCTGGGCAAGCTCCGGAGTTCCGAAGGACTGATAAGGGGCACAGCGGACGTCCGGACCGGCCATAGCAATCAGATAGTTAGAGGCAGGAAGTCCCCACCCCATGGTAGCCAGGGTAGTGGCATAGGTGGAATGAGTATGGACAATGGCATTGATATCGTCTCTCCCGGTATAGAATATCCTGTGCATAGCGTGTTCGCTGGAAGGTTTGTAGGCACCATCCACCTGTTTGCCATAAGATATGTTCAGGACAGCTACGTCTTCCGGCTTTGTCTCAAAGTAATCCATGCCGCTGGGACTGATGGCCATAAGCCCTTCTTCTCTGTTGCAAATACTGATATTTCCTCCGGTTCCTTTGGTAAGGCCGAGATTCACCAGCTTCTTACCATATTCAACAACCAGTTTCCTTTCCTTTTCTAATAACATTTTCTATCCATCTCCTTTATCATAAGATCTCTTGCATTTGTCCGATTATTTGTTATCATTGTATCATAGTTTAATTATGATATATATATCATTCTGACTGAGAATAGAAGGTTATTAATGGTTCGATGTGTGTAGAAGGAGAATGAAAAATGAAGGAAATAGCCATTACTGATATAGATTCTATCCGTATCGGTCAGGTTGAAAACAAAGAAGCAGGAACAGGCTGTACTGTCTTTGTGTGTGAGGAAGGAATGAAAGCCGGATTGGATGTGCGGGGAGGGGGGCCTGCTTCCCGGGAGAGTCAGCTGCTTAATCCCCTTATGGCTGCCCAGGAGATTCATGCCATCGTCTTAGCCGGAGGCAGCGCCTTTGGTCTCGGTACAGCCAATGGCGTCATGCAGCTGCTGGAAGAGAGGGGAATCGGCTACGATGTTCAGGTAACCAAAGTGCCGCTGGTTGCCCAGGCTGATATATTTGACCTGACTGTAGCGGATACCTTTATCCGGCCGGATCCGGAGATGGGTTATGAAGCAGCAAGGCTGGCCTTGGACCGGCCCAATTATCATGATGGGAATTATGGAGCAGGCTGCGGGGCAACGGTCGGTAAGATCGCCGGCATGGAAACCTGCATGAAGACCGGGATCGGAAGCTATGCCGTAGAGATCGGAGATCTCAAGGTCGGGGCTGTCGTTGTGCTGAATGCTCTGGGAGATGTATACGACTGGAAAACAGGAAAACAGATCGCCGGTCTTTTGACGGAAGATAAAAGCTCTCTGCGATCTACAGCTGAATACATGAAATCAAGCATCGAAGTCAAAGAGAATAAGTTCACAGGGAATACAACACTGGCCGTGGTCATGACTAACGCCGACTTCTCCAAAGCCCAGCTATGCAAGATCGCCGGCATGGCTCATGACGGCTACGCCCGCTCCATTCATCCGGTCCATACCACAGCCGACGGGGACAGCATTTACGCCATTTCAGCCGGCAGCATTCAGGCAGACCAGGACCTGGTCGGAACACTGGCTTCAGAAGTGGTCAGTCAGGCTATTATACGAGCAGTGGAAAAAGCCGAAGGAGCCTATGGATATCCGGCAGCGGGCGATCTGACGGGCAGGTAATTCCAGGGATATAAAGAGAGTTCTGGATAAGAATATATAATACCTTTCCAATCAACAGCGAACAGCTGAGATAACAACAAAAGGACAAGAGGGGTCAGGCGCCCTTACAGTAATCTTGCTTGAGTGAGATATTTGTAAGGGTGCCTGACCTTTATTATTTCCAAAAAAGATTGAAATACTCCTGATTATTGGTTATACTAATAATAGTTAGAAAAGACTAACTTTATTAAATAACAACAGCTTCAGTTTTCATGTTACGGAAAGATATTGGAATAAAAGAGGCTGAGAAGGAGGCATCTTATCTATGGATGAACGAAGCAAATCACCATCACCCATCAGCTGGGTGCTGGGACAGACAGGTAATCACGGTGGGCAGTATGTGCTTAGTGTGATTCTTGCGGTTATCGGTGTAGCATTTTCCATTGCACCATATTTTGTTGTGGTGGGGATCGTCCAGGGGCTGATGGATGGGAATAAAGATATCTCATTTTATCTGGTCCGCTGTCTGATTATGGTTTGTCTATGGCTTGGGAGAGTGATTTTTCACGCCCTTTCTACGGCAACAAGTCACAGGGCTACTTTTGCCGTGCTTGGGGAAATCCGCAAGAATTGTATGGAGAAACTGACCCGCATGCCTTTGGGCGCGGTTCTGACCCAGAGCAGCGGCGCCTTAAAAAACACTTTGATCGAACGGATCGACAGTATTGAAACAACCCTGGCCCACATCGTACCGGAATTCACAGCTAATCTTCTGGTGCCGGTGATCATTGAGATCTACATCTTTACCATCGACTGGCGCATGGGGCTGGCAAGTCTGATTACAGTTCCCATCGGCTTGTTCTGCTATGTGTTGATGATGGTTGGGAGCGGCGATTTTTATCAGCATACCATCACGGCCACCAAGGCTCTGAATGACACGGCAGTGGAATATATCAACGGAATTCAGGTGATCAAGGTATTCGGAAAAACCAAATCCAGCTATGACCGCTTTGTCCATGATGCTTATGAGGCTGCCCACAGCTTTATAGACTGGATGCGGGCCAGTATTCTTCCCATGACCTTTGCCATGGTAGTGATGCCGGCTACCATGGTTTCAGTCCTTCCTATCGGAGGGCTTCTTGTGAAATACGGCAGCCTTTCCCCTCAGGATTTTGTCATGGTGATCATTCTTTCTGTCGGTTTGATAACACCATTGGTAACGCTGATGAGTTATTCAGATGACCTTCGGACCATGGGAACCATTTTCGGAGAGGTCAGAGCCATACTGGACGCTCCGGAGATGGCAAGGCCGCAGGCTGGAACAGAAGAAGCTGTATCAGGGACAAATGATCTGGAGCTTACTGATGTACATTTTTCCTATCAGGCAGAAGGTGATGAGGCTGAAGTCCTTCACGGAATATCGATGAAGATACCGGAGGGAAGTTTTGTTGCCCTGGTTGGCCCAAGCGGCAGCGGCAAGAGTACCATCGCGCGTCTTATCGCTTCCCTCTGGGATGTTACAGGAGGCAGCATCCGGCTTGGAGGCAGGGATATCCGCAGTATCCCCCAGGAAGAATATGCGGACAGAATTGCTTTCGTATCACAGGATAATTACCTATTTAACATGTCAGTCCGGGAGAATATCCGCCTGGGCAAACCATCCGCCTCGGATAGCGAAGTGGAGGAAGCAGCCAGGATGAGCGGCTGTCACGAGTTCATCATGGGTCTGGAAAATGGCTATGAAACCATGGTCGGTTCTTCCGGAGGGCATCTTTCCGGCGGGGAGCGTCAGCGGATTTCTATTGCCCGGGCTATGCTGAAGGCAGCACCGATCGTCATTCTGGACGAGGCAACCGCTTATACCGATCCTGAAAATGAAGCTGTGATACAGAGGTCTGTCTCCAGACTTACCGAAGGAAAGACTCTGATCGTGATTGCTCACCGACTCAGCACGGTTGTGGATGCGGACAGGATCTATGTAATCAAGGACGGACGGATCCATGAGGAAGGAAGCCACGAAGACCTGCTCGCTCACCATGATTTGTACGAAAAAATGTGGAAGGCACATATGGAGGTGAAGGACAATGGTTAAGATCATCAGCCGTTTTTTTATCCTTTGTGGGGAAGAAAA
>CAMOVS010000087.1 GCA_946627575.1 uncultured Lachnospiraceae bacterium | reverse complement strand
CCTGGAGCCGTGCATCATAACGGAAGAGTTCGTCAGCAGGATCTCAAAGTATGACCAGCTGTGTCCTCATTTCCACCTGTCTCTCCAGAGCGGCTGCGATGCCACTCTTAAGAGAATGAACCGACATTATACGACCGGGGACTATGAGGAGGCATTGAGGATTCTGAGAACTTATTATGATCATCCGGCCTGCACCACGGATGTGATAGCAGGCTTTGTTGGTGAGACGGAGGAAGAGTTTGCTCAGACCGAGACCTTCCTTAAGAAAATCCGTCTGTATGAGATGCACATTTTCAAATACTCTGTCCGAAAGGGGACCCGGGCACAGAAGATGGATGGTCATATTCCGGAGACCGTGAAATCAGCCCGCTCAGCCAGACTTATTGAACTGGCAGGTCAGCTGAAAAAGGATTATGAAGCCTTCTGGATCGGGAAAGTGGAGGAGATTCTTCTGGAAGAAAAGGTCATAATCGACGGCAGGCCTTACATGCAGGGCTATACCAGCCGCTACGTTAAGGTTGCCATAGCAATTGAGGATGGCCGGGAGCCTTTAAGACAGAATACCCTTGTTTCCGTGATTATTTCCGGATATGTCAGCGAGAATCTGCTGGAGGGAAAAGTAATTATTGATTAATATTTCCCGACATAGTACAATGAAATGTAATTGTATATCGGAAGAAGGAGGTTAATATGGGCAAAGACAATACACAGTTTTTCCAGGTAGTGAAAGAGCAGGAATATGATGTAGCGTCCATTCTCCGTGACGTGTATGCAGCCTTGAAGGAAAAGGGATATAATCCTGTGTACCAGATTGTGGGCTATATCATCTCCGGTGATCCGACCTACATAACCAGCTACCAGAATGCCAGAAGCCTGATTATGAAGGTGGAGAGGGATGAGATTCTGGATGTTCTCTTCGAGAATTATATCGACACGGTTCTCGAGAAGAAAAGTGAGGCGGAATGAGCGGACGGATCATGGGGCTTGACTATGGGACCAGGACAGTGGGCGTAGCCGTAAGCGATGAGCTTGGCATCACAGCCCAGGGTTTGGAGACCATTTTCCGTAAGTCCCCTGGGAAATTGAGGCAGACTCTGGCGAGGATACAGCAGATCGCGGAGGAGTATCATGTGTCCCGGATTGTTATAGGTCTGCCCAAGAATATGAACAACAGTCTGGGAGAGAGAGCGGAAGATGCCATGGCATTTTCCCAAATGGTTGAGAAGCGCTGCGGCCTTCCCGTGGAAATGTGGGATGAAAGACTGACCACGGTTCAGTCTGAACGAATCCTGATGGAAGGCGGCGTGCGCAGGGAAAACAGAAAGAAAGACCTGGACCGGATGGCAGCGGCTTTGATTCTCCAGTCTTACATGGATAGAAGAAGCTTCGAGGATCTGCAGTGATTCCTCACCCGGTCATAGAAAATATGTTGGGCCAAGGGGGCCATATTGTTTTTCTGAAAGTTTTGTGAGGAGTATATGAGTCAGAAGATGGAGAGCATACCCTTTCTTGGAGAAGATGGGGAGACAGTCCTTTTTTATGTGCTTGAGCAGACGATGGTTGGAGGAATCCGATATCTTCTTGTCGAGGAGAAGGATGACCCTGATGAGACTGTCTATATTATGAAAGAAGATCCCGCTGGCAATGAAGAGGCGGAATCCGGTGGAGATTCTGACCAGATGGCCTTCGTTTTTGTCGAGGATGAGGAAGAATTGGTTTCCGTGATGAAGGTCTTCGAGCAGCTGGTGGACGAAACAGATTTTGTAACAGATTTTTAGAGATTTTATGACTTCTGATACAGAAAAGCCCGGGAGAAGGAGGGGCCTTCCGTATCACAGGTTCCGGTTAGGAGCCAAAGCTATAGCGGGCCTGACTGAATGGGTGCAATGATGAAAAAAGTATGGCAGATTTCGTGGTTTTGAGCGGGGGTTAAAAAGGCCGCGAAAGGGATCTGTATGTGGTTGCAGCCCTGACAGGATGGTGCGCTATTTGCATGCCTGCTGTTACGATTCAAGGTCTATCTGAATATGATTATGGATGCGCCATGCTGGCATGGAAGCAGACATAAGCATATTCAGATAAGACCTGCGAAGCAGGAACCGCCCCATCAGCCACAGGCAAAAGCATCGCAGATGCGCCATGCTGGCATGGCGGGACCCTGAATAGTAACAAAAGCAAGGCATAGGTAGGAGTAAAAGAACGGAGGTATTAATATTTTGAAAAATAAAAAATCAGTAAAGGTGATTCCGCTGGGCGGCCTTGAGCAGATCGGCATGAATATCACAGCTTTTGAGTATGAGGACAGCATTATTGTGGTTGATTGCGGACTGGCCTTCCCGGAGGAAGAGATGCTTGGCGTCGATCTGGTTATTCCGGATATCACCTATCTGAAAGAGAATGCAGATAAGGTAAAGGGTCTTGTCATCACCCATGGACATGAGGACCATATCGGTGCCATCCCCTTTGCTCTAAAAGAGATTAATATGCCCATCTATGCTACCAAGCTGACCATGGGCCTGATTGAAAATAAATTAAAAGAGCACAACCTTCTTAAGACAACCAGGAGAAAGGTAATCAAGCACGGACAGTCTATCAATCTGGGTTGTTTCCGGATTGAATTTATCAAGACCAACCACAGCATCAGTGATGCTGCAGCCCTGGCCATCTATACTCCGGTGGGCATCATCGTCCATACCGGTGACTTTAAGATCGATTACACGCCGGTATTTGGCGATGCCATCGACCTTGGACGTTTTGCCGAGCTTGGCAAGAAGGGCGTGCTGGCTCTTATGTGCGACAGTACCAATGTCATGAGAAAGGGATATACTCCTTCGGAGAAGACGGTAGGAAGGACTCTTCGACATCTCTTTGAAGAGTATAATGATAAAAGGATTATCGTAGCTACCTTTGCCTCTAATGTGGACCGGGTTCAGCAGATTATCAACTGCGCCCACCGCAAGGGAAAGAAGGTTGTTATAGAAGGGCGGAGTATGGTAACCACCATCAGCACCGCCGCGGAACTGGGTTATATCAAGATTCCTGATAATACTTTGATTGATATTGAAGAGATGAGGAATTATCCGGATGATAAGATCGTCCTGATCACGACCGGAAGCCAGGGAGAGACCATGGCGGCCCTTAGCCGTATGGCAGCTTCCGTCCACCGCAAGGTTTCGATCAAGCCCGGCGATGTCATCATTTTTAGTTCCCATCCCATTCCCGGCAATGAGAAGGCTGTCTCCAAGGTTATGAATGAGCTGGCCAAGATGGGAGCCTCCGTCATTTTCCAGGATACTCATGTATCCGGTCATGCATGCCAGGAGGAGATCAAGCTTATCTATACTTTAACCAAGCCCAAATTCTCCATCCCGGTTCATGGGGAATACCGCCACCTGAAAGCCCACCGTGACCTGGCTATTTCCATGGGAATCCCTAAGGAAAATGTTATCGTCATGCAGTCCGGCGATGTGCTGGAGCTTAACGAGGAATCTGCGGAAGTTACCGGCCAGGTTCTGGCCCAGGGCATCATGGTGGACGGCCTGGGAGTCGGTGATGTGGGGAATATCGTCCTCCGTGACCGCCAGCACCTGTCCCAGAACGGCATCTTTACCGTGGTTGTTACTCTGGACCGTTACAATGGCATGGTTTTGGCCGGACCGGATATTGTGTCCAGAGGCTTTGTATATGTCCGTGAAAATGAAGAACTGATTGAGGAGGCCAAGGAGGTTGTGGAGAGAACTCTTGACCGATGTCATCAGAAGAAAATCACCGATTGGAATAAGCTTAAAAATGAGATCCGGGATGATCTGGGAAGCTTTATCTGGAAGAAGATGAAGAGAAACCCCATGATCCTGCCCATCATCGTGGAAGTCTAAGATTTACATAAAGTGCTTTGATGCTTGGCTTAGCCTTGAATAATAAGTGTACAAAATGCGGATAGGAGACAGAAGATCGTGGATAAATCCGGGGATCCGATTATTGAAAAGACAAAAGAATTAATGGAACTGGTGCGCCGGTCCCGGCCTTACCAGGATTATAAGAGCAGTCTGGAGGCTGTCCGGGCAAGCGGAGCCCTCTATGACAAACTTAACCTCTTCCGCCGCCGTAATATCGAGGCGGACTTTATCGAGGATCCGGAGGAGAGGTCGAAGGCGATTGATATGATATATCATGAGTTTGAGGATGTTTTGATTGACCCGGTTTCTGTCCGCTTTTTATCCTGTGAACAGAAGGTATGCAGGACCTTGCAGAAGATCTATGAAACTATAGCAGATAGCGTGGATTTGGATCTGAGTCATTTTGACTGAGTCGGCATATAAAGATACAGGCTTGCTGCAGACGCAGCAGGCATGGAGAAACATTTGCAGACGGGAGTGAGGAGATATGGCAAGACGTATTCTTAATTTTATCATGTGGATCGCAGCTTTCCTCTTATTGCTGTTCCTGCTCTTTAAGCTTTTTGTCTTTGCCAGGGGCTTTGGTTATGATATTTTCTCCAACCAGGCCAAGGACAGCCCGGAGCATGCTGTGGAGTCTGCCATTACCATCCGGGACAAGGAGACTCTTGTGGAGATCGGACGGGATCTTAAGAATAAGGGGATTGTCAATAATGCCTACATCTTTGCCCTCTCCGCCTGGACTATGGATGATCATGACAAGATAGTTCCGGGAGAATACAATATCAATTCCGCTCAGAGGCCTTCTGAGCTGATTGAGATCTTTGCCGGGGAGAGTGAAGAGGAAGACAGAGTCCTGCCTGATACAGGGAATTAGAGCCGTGATGAAACGGCTCTCTGATGTGTTATCTTTAGGATAGTCGATTCCCTATGCGGATGCTGTATAATCAATAGAGGTGAACTATAGTGAAGAGGGAAAGAATCCATGATTTTATAAGGTCTTTCCGGAGAGAAGGCGGGTCTGGGATCCTGCACAATATTGAAAGTGAAGCCAGAGAGGACGGCGTCCCTATCATAAGGGAGGAGACCCGGGATCTGCTGCGAATATTGTTAGAGATGAAGAAACCGGAGAGAATTCTTGAGGTAGGTACCGCCATAGGATTTTCTTCGGTTTTTATGGCAGAATATACCCCCGATTCCACCTTGATTACAACGATTGAGAATGAACCGGGCCGGTACCGCCGGGCTGAGGAGAATATAAAGAGGGCAGGTATGGAATGCCGGATTCGGACTCTTTTTGGAGACGCCCGGGACCTGCTTGAGACTTTGGAAGGTTCCTATGATTTTGTATTTATGGATGCGGCCAAGGGCCAGTATATCCATTTCCTTCCGCCAATTATGAAGCTGCTGGCGTCAGACGGGATCCTTGTCAGTGACAATGTCCTTCAGGATGGAGACCTCTTCGAGTCTCGTTACGGGATCCGGAGAAGAGACCATACCATTCATCACAGGATGCGAGAATACCTATATGCCCTGACCCATCATGACCAGCTGGATACAGTCATCTTAGAGTGTGGGGACGGGATGAGCATCAGTGTGAGGACAGGGGAAGGACATAGCGATCTCCGGATGACTTCCAATGAAGGAGCCCGGCACAAAAACAAAGAGGATGATTCATTATGAGAAGAGATATCGAGCTGCTGATACCGGCCAGCAGCCTGGAAGTGTTAAAGACCGCTGTAACTTACGGGGCAGATGCGGTCTATATCGGAGGAGACATGTACTCCCTCCGGGCTAAGGCCAGGAACTTCTCCAGGGAAGATATGGCGGAGGGGATCCGCTATGCCCATAAGCGGGGAGTCAAGGTCTATGTGACGGCCAACATTGTAGCGCACAATAGGGATCTTGAAGGGATAAGGGCGTATTTCAAGGATCTTAGAGAGATGGAGCCGGATGCCCTGATCATATCGGATCCCGCAGTTTTTCAGATAGCCGGAGAGGAATGCCCGGAGATTGATCGCCATATCAGCACCCAGGCCAACAGCAGCAACTATGGAACCTGGAACTTCTGGCATAATCTGGGAGCGGCCAGAGTCGTAGCGGCCAGAGAACTGACTTTGGAGGAAATCGCTCAGATCCGCAGCCACATTCCTGAGGATATGGAGATTGAAGCCTTTGTTCACGGCGCTATGTGTATCTCCCATTCCGGCCGCTGCCTTCTGAGCAGTTATTTCACAGGAAGAAGCGCCAACCGGGGTGCCTGTACCCACCC
>CAMOVS010000086.1 GCA_946627575.1 uncultured Lachnospiraceae bacterium | reverse complement strand
GTTCCGTCTTATTATTTCTTCACCTGGGCTCCGCCCCACTCAACAACCGTCAGACCGTCCCGGCTGAAATCGCCCCGAATGGCTCCAAGATCCTGTTCCTGGATATCCACTTCCTTGTCCGACGCTTTAAAAGCCATGAAAACACGGAGCATATGATCCGCCGCCGGTTTGGTTGTCAGCCGGAACTCATCCGTGTAGGTCTCCTTCTGGAAGGAAATGATATTGTAGGGGTTGGCCTGAAGCTTGGGCAGCCAGTAGACGATAAACTCGTTGGCCTCCTTCCGGTTCAGGCCCAGGGCTGCCAGTTTCTCCTCAAGAAAATAAACACTGTCCCGGCCTGCGACGCAGTAACCCCGGGAGAAATCATAGGAAGCCTTGGACTTGCCCTCCCAGTAGAGATAGTTGTATTCATTCACCAGGCCTTCCACCTGGACATCCTTGTCCCGATCAGCAGCTGAAGTAAAGTAGCTGAGGGTACCGTCCCGGTCAGCCTTAAGATACCAGGTATTCTCCCCGTCCGGTCTGGCCGGGTACTCGCAGGTAATTGTCTGGTCAGTGGACAGAGTAACATCCACCTCCTGGTCATCCTCCTCACCATATACATAGATAACCGGTTTCTCCTCATTCACTTCTTCATGCGTACTCTCTGCCTGCTTTGACTGGCTGCCGGCAGCTTCGCCGGAGCCGGAAGCACAGCCGGCCATGCATGAAAGCGCACACAGGCAGGCAAGCAGCAATGCAGATACTTTGTGTTTTTTTAATGTGTATTTTTTCATAATATTCATCCTCCAATCTCCATCTACTATATCATTTCTTTTTTTGAAAATCCAATTAACAATTGGTTACAGAACCTCCTCTGGAGGATTCTCCCCCTGCATGTCAGGCGATTATGAAAGGAGTTTACATTCCATGGATGATCTGAAAAAACAGCTGAAAGCAGTAGAGGAAGCGCGCAAAGCTCTTATCGTTTCCTCTTTCTCCAATGCATAAAAGAGCCCGGGCAGTTCATCTCACAACTTACAGGTGAATCTGCCCGGGTTATTATCATTATTCTGCTTTCCCTCTCATCCTTCGATCTTATAGCCGACGCCCCAGACAGTCTTGAGAATCTTGGGACTTCTGGAATTATCCTCGATCTTCTCCCGCAGTCTTCTTATATGGACCATCACGGTATTATTGACCTCGTATACCTTTTCATTCCAAACCCGCTCAAAGATCTCATCCGTGCTGAATACCCGGTCCTTGTGAGAAGCCAGAAGATAAAGAATTCCGAACTCGATGGGAGTAAGCGCAATCTCCTTGCTGCCCTTCTTGACAGTATGGGCGGACCGGTTGATCACCAGATCCTGGATCACAATTTCTTCTTTCGAATCCTTATCCTTGCTCTGATCGGGCTGCAGAGAAGTATATCTCTTCATCTGAGACTTGACTCTGGCCAGGAGCTCCAGGGGATGGAAGGGCTTGGTCAGGTAATCATCGGCGCCGGTTCCGAATCCGACAATCTTATCCATATCCTCCGCCTTAGCGGAAAGCATAAGTATGGGGACATTGCTGGTCTTTCTGATCTGGCGGCAGACCTCCAGCCCGTCGATGCCCGGCATCATAATATCAAGGATGATCATACGAATCTCCGGGTGCTCACGATAGGTTCTGATGCACTCTTCGCCATCAGAAGCTTTGAAAACGGAATATCCGTCATTGACGAGATATATTTCGACAAGATCCGCGATCTCTTTATCATCATCAACAACCAGAATACTGATGTTATTTTCCATATTACCATCCTTTCGTGCAGACTTTTCATCATTATAATCCAAATCGGAATGATTGGCAATAGCCTGCATGCCTTGACGATTCCCAGCTCATTTGTTACTATATGCGAGTGTTCAGAGTCGGATAAATGATCGCTCCTCCAGGGGCCGAAAGGCCGGAGGGGAGGAAAGTCCGGGCTTCACAGGGCAGGGTGCCGGATAACGTCCGGTGGAGGTGACTCCAAAGATAGTGCAACAGAGATATACCGCCCGCGGCTTCCGCGTGGTAAGGGTGGAAAGGCGGGGTAAGAGCCCACCGATCTCCTGGTAACAGGGGATGCCATGTAAACCTCACCCGAAGCAAGACCGAGAAGAAAACCATGATCCGGCCCGGATCGTTTTCAGGTGGGTCGCCAGAGCCTGCCGGCAACGGCAGGCCTAGACAGATGATCATTCACGACAGAACCCGGCTTATCGTCCGGCTCTGAACTATTGGACAATTGTGGGACGGTTCCCGAATTGCAGTAATCCAGAGGGGGTCCCGAATTGCAGCAATCAAGGGCCGGTTCCCGGATCGGTGTCCTCAACTGCCGATAGCAGCTTATCTACATCTTTTCCGCGATTTTCTCCATCTCTCCGGATATCTCCCGGATACGGTCCCTTATAATCTTCTCTCTGACATCAGATATCCTGGTCTCCTCTTGTCTATCTTCCAAATCCTTATTGTTTTTCACATTATCTTTGTTCTCATACTCTTTGGCCCCATTATCATGATTCATAGTATCCTTCTCCCTAGTATTCTTATTCAGATTCGTATTCAGATTATCTTTCGCGGCTTGCTCAGAAGATGGCCGGCTGCCGCTGCCAAGCTGCTTTTCCAGAGTCTGTAATATGCTTTCTTTCTTCCGGTACTCCTTCTTCAGATAATCAAGCAGAACCGGGTCTCTCCTGTCTGCCAGATACCTTCCATATAGATAATCTACCTCAGAATCAAAGGTCTCCTGTCCAGGAAGTCCCCTTATAATCAAATAATAGTGTCCGTCCTCATAAACCATCCACTCCCGGTCGATCCGGTAATTGTATCTGTGAAGGATGCGGCGGACCTTGAACCACTCGGACTGGGGCTGGAGAATCAGCTCCCGCCCCCTGGAAAAGAATTCCGTTCGGGCTTCCAGAAGACGGCAGATCAGATCACCGCCCATGCCGGCCATGATCACAGTGTCAACCTCCTCCGGATCCAGGGGCTCCAGGCCGCTTCCTAACCTGGTCCTGATCCTATCTTCCAGCCCCTGCTCTCTTATATGATTCTCCGCTCTGGACAAAGGACCTTCCTTAACATCCGATGCGATAGCCAGCGGCACCAGACCTTGCTCGATCAGCCAGATGGGCACATAGGCATGGTCTGTCCCCACATCAGCCACCCGGCTTCCCGGTGTAACTGCCTCAGCCACCGTCTTTAACCTCTTTGACAGAACCATACGATCATTCCCCCCATATCCTGAGCTTCATTCTCTGAACCCTGCTCTTCTCTGCCATCAGCTCCTGGGCCTTCACAATATCCGTCGTATGCCTCATCTTCTCATCGATGGCCGCCAGCCTGATCTTACGAATGATCTCGGTCAGGGCTTTATCCCGATCCTCCGGCAGGGGTTCATAATCCAGATGGGTATGGAAAAGCTCGGCTACCCTTTCCTGGTCTCCGGCATCCGGAAAGCAGCTGACGATTCTGGCGGGATTCAGGTCTTCTCCCCGGTCCAGCTGATCAAAGATCATCAGGGCCACCGAATGATAAAGGGGGAGGATAAAATCCTCCGGTCCGACCACCTGCCGGATCCCGGGATAGATCTCCGGTTTCTCCACCAGATAGGTAAGAAGGAGCTTCTGAGGCTGGTTCTTCTGGTTCTGTCGGCGGGTCTCCCGCCGACTCTCCGTCTCCGGTGCCTTCTTATACTGCTGATTGGCCCGGCTGCGGTCCAGAATGCGGCCCATCTTATTCACCAGCTCTTCCAGATCGGCTCTGCGAACCATAAAACGGTTCGCCGCAGCATCCATGTAGACTCCCCTCTCCACGGCCTCATCGATGCCGGCAAGTTTCTCTGCGATGGCTCTGATAAAACGGGTTCTCCCCTCCGGATCAGTCTGATCATACTGACCCTCCAGGATCTCCATCTCAAACATCCTTCCGGCGGCAGCTTCCTTAATCCTCTTTGCATACTCCTGTGCCCCGTATTCCTTGATCAGTTCATCCGGATCCTTGCAGGGCTTCATAGACAGAACTCTGGCTGAAAGCCCGGCCTCCCTCAGCATAGGAAGGGCCCGCAGGGCAGCGTTCACTCCCGCTCCATCGCTATCAAAAGAAAGCACTACCTCCTTGGTATAGCGCTTGAGCAGGCTGGCCTGACCTGTGGTAAAAGCGGTCCCAAGAGGAGCCACGGCATTGGTAAAGCCGGCCTGGTGGAGAGAAATGACATCCATATAACCTTCACAAAGAATCAGGGCCCTCTCCCGGCTTTGCTTGGCATACTGAAGTCCGTAGAGATTGCGCCCCTTGTCAAACAGGACCGTCTCGCGGGAGTTCAGGTATTTGGGTTCCCCCTCCCCCATAACCCGGCCGCCAAATCCGATCACCCGCCGGCTCACGTCCATGATGGGGAACATAACCCTGTTAAAGAAGCGATCATAGCTTCCCTTAACCGAATCTATGGTAACCAGGGAGGAATCCTTCATCTCTTCATCGGAGAATCCCTTGTCCTTCAGATAATGATAAAGATGGTCCCGGCCGATGTCGGCATAACCCAGTCCAAAATGGTTGATGGTCTCATCGGTAAGCCCCCGGTTCTTCAGGTAATCCATCGCCCTGGCCCCTCTCGGGCTCTTCAATACCGCATGATAATAGACCGCCGCGTATCGGTTCATCTCCTTAAGCCGGATCCGGGCATCTTGGGCCCTCCGCTCCTGGTCCGTCATCTCCCGCTCCGGGATCTCAATCCCGGCCCGGCCAGCCAGGTCCTCCATGGCTTCGTAGAAGGACATGCGGTTATATTCCATGAGGAAAGTATAGACATTCCCGCCCTTATGGCAGCCAAAGCAGTAAAACATCTGCTTGTTCCGGCTGACGGAAAAGGATGGCGTTCTTTCATTATGGAAGGGGCAGAGGCCGAAATAATCCGCCCCTTTCTTCTTAAGATTGACATAGGAAGAGATCACATCAACGATATCGTTTCTTTCCCGGATCTCTTCGATCAGATTCTCTTCATAGCGCATCCCGGCATCCTCCCTGTCTGTGTTTCACTCCCTATTGCACCTGCATCCGGTCCTCATTGCCAGATAGCTGATCAGCGGCCAGTCTGTCATCGATCATCCGTCGCCGCAAAGCGCCAGTGCCAAGCCGACCGCATCCGCAATCGGACGGACGCTACAGATCAAAACGTCCGGTCTCCAGAACCTGAATGGCATCAAGGGAGGACTTCATAAGCCGGCGTACTTCATCCACAGCCATGCCCATCCGGTCTGCCAGCTCCTCCGGCGATGCTCCCCTGCCGTAATCGCGGGCAAAGGCTTCCGCCGTATCGTTGAGCCGGTTCATCTGACGAACCATCTTTCGGGCGGACTTCATCGACTCCGTATAGTCTGACAGCTCCTCCTCCAGGTGGGCGCAGATGGCCTCTTCCAGATACTCCCGGAATCGTGCAGGGTCCGCAGAAGAAGGGCGGTCGGGCTCATAATCCAAAGCTTCCTCAGAATAATTGCTGATGGCCATCAAAAGACCCAGATTACACTCCTGAATCAGGTCGGAATGCTGCAGACCTTTCCCCCGGTATGCTCCTGCAATCTCCAGGGCCAGGGGCAGGTAGCCCTCCACCAGCAGATCCCGGGCCTGATCGTCCCCATCGCAGAGGCGGAGGATCAGGTCTTCCTCCTGACCCCGGGAAAAGCGGAAGGCGGACTGCATCTCATCCATGTAGAGACGGACCATATCCTGATCCCGCTTGCTCTCCCTGGTCCGGATTCTCCGGTCGGAGGGGTCTTCATCCACCGGTTTCTCACGTCCTTCAATACTAACCTGCCTTGCCTCCAGATAACGGCAGATCTCCTCCATCTGCCGGTCCGTACAGGCCATATCCCGAAATGCCTCCTCTATAGTCTCCGGAGCAATCCGGGATCCGCGGGCTTTGGCCTCCCTCTCAAGGCTCTGGACTCTTTCCATGAACAGTTTCTGATCTATCTGCAAAACATTTTCCTCCTGCTTTTATACTGTCTGTCATTATAACACATCTCGAACATATGTTCAATCCCGATTTGCCTTCCTCATCAATAATCTGCCGCCCCATGGGGCTTATGACTTTATTGACATAGGTTTTGTATTTTTATATTATGATATCAGGGTCAAAAGGTCAATTTTCACGATATGCTTGCATAATCGTGAATAATTGATCTTGGGGCCCGCCACGACATGACGCCTTAGCGTGCTAAGGAAACATCCAGTGGATGTTTCCGTGCTGGAAG
>CAMOVS010000085.1 GCA_946627575.1 uncultured Lachnospiraceae bacterium | reverse complement strand
TTGTTGCCAAGCAGAGAAATGGTGACACGGGAAGTATTGAACTGGTATGGCTTGGAAAATACACCAAATTCGCCAATAAGGAAAGAGCGCCCGGGGAGTAGTTCCCATGACGGAAAAGCGCAAGAAGATGCAGGGGAAAAAAGAATTAAGAATAATAAGAATTAAGAATAATAATAAAAATAAAGAGAAAAAAGGGCTGCCATTTACGGCAGCCCTTTACTCATCTCATAAGAAAAGACACAATGCGAAAGATGTGTCCTGATTATTCCTGGCTGATAGCGCCTGCCGGACAAACAGCCTCGCAGGAACCGCAATCCATACATGTATCGGGATCGATTTCGTACTTGCCGTCGCCTTCGCTGATAGCGCCTGCCGGGCACTCACCTTCACATGTTCCACAGAAAATGCAATCATCAGAAATTACATATGCCATAATATTTACCTCCTTGTAATGAAATGAGAACTTCATTCATACCCTTAAAAGTTCGTAGGTACATTTTATAACAGATTGTATGGAATAGCAAGACGAAAAACGTAAAAAAGCTCTCTATGCCATGTACTTTTCCAAGTACAATAGAAGGATCTGTTCCGGCAGAACTGCCTGCCATCAATCAACTGCGGGATTAAATCGGATGGATCACCGGAAATATCATGATATTTTTGACAGAATGTTACAGGTTTCTTAAATAAAGTTAAGTTTCGTTAAGGCCGGTTGCCAGCCTATGGAATGGGTCATATAATTCTAGCATATCTTATATTCACGATTATACAAGCCTATCGTGAACATCGACCTTTTGACCCTGATATCATAATATTGGAGGTTATATGCTGTTTCAAGGAGACCGTAAAAAGGGAATAGGAGCAATGGCCGTTGTGTCATTGGCTGCCGTTGCAATGTTGTGCGGCGTAGTCTTCTGCTTTCATCTGATTGTACAGCAGAATCGGCTTTCTTCTTCCGGTGAAAAAGCAGCTGCTAATACGAAAGATTGGGGAGAAAGCACTGAAAAGATCAGTACGGAGTCAAAGAGGATAGAGGGGGAGGAGATTTTCCTTATAAAAGGAGACATCCACCGGTCTAATCGCTATGAAAAGGTTGACCGGTTAAGTTATACCAGTACTGCATTCTACACGGAAGAAGACCTCAGGCTCCTGGACTCTGACGGACTCCGGGTGACGCGCAATGAAATATATGCTCGGCATGGGAGAATGTTCAATGACCAGACTCTTCAGGATTATTTTAATGATCAGGACTGGTACAGGCCGCAGTATGCCCCGGACCATTTTGATGAAAGTATCTTAAACGATGTTGAAGCCTACAACATGGATCTTATTCACAGCTATGAGATTAATAATGGGATGAATGCCGAAGCGGCGCGATAATAAGAAGACAACATGTTACAAGATATAAAACCCTATGTACCTTGAAAGATTTCGGTACATAGGGTTTTTTTTAATGTATTTTGATCTTTGCAGTGGCGGAAGGCTGGGAATAAACTTTTTTCCCTCCTTTATGACAGGCGTAGACCCTGACATAACATTTTTTTCCTGCTTTCAGTTTCTTTTTGATCAGATAATGCCGGGGACCATCCGCCTTGATCCGGATGGTCTTCTTTTTGTTGAAGTTAGAAGAATAGCTGTACTGGATGACATAATTGCTTGCCCCTTTCACCTTCTTCCATTGAATCTTCAGGCCGGAAGTGCTTGCATAATTTAGCTCAGGCATCTTTGGAGTCTTTAGACGCCACATACTTCTGGAAGGAGACTGGGCGGTGGTGATTTTTCCGTTGCTGGCTGACAGCCTGTAGGAATAGAATTTCCCCGCTTTGGCTTTCTTGTCTATGAAAGCCTTCCGATTACCCTTGACTACAGCAAGCTTCTTGAAGGGGGCCTTTGAACTCTTGCCCGTTCTCCTCCACACAGTGATTCTGGTAGAGGAAGCCTGGGCAGGCCAGGTCAGACGGATGCCGGCCGTCTGGTTGCTGATGGAAGTTATTCCCGGCTGGCCGACAACAGCCACATGGGCAGTTTTGGTATAGTAGCCCTGGTTGGAATACATGATTACATACGCATCTCCCGGTGACAACCCGCGGCATAAGCCGGAGGATGAAATATTGACGACCTTATTGTTGCCGCACAGGTAGGTAATGGACCGGGCCTTGGCATTTAGGGGGGTTACACTGGCTTTAAGGGAAGCGCTTTTGCCGACAGAGATCACCATGGAAGCATTCCCGACCTGAATCCCCGTCACAGATACCGTACTGCTGATGATGCAGGCAAAGCCGAAGGTATTGGGATTGAGCAGCTTATTATAGGCATGACAGGACAGATAAAACTGATTACCTATATGATAGATGCTCTCGATCTCATAGGTCAGGCCTTTGAGATTGATTTGGTGTATGTACTTCCCTTCCCAGCTGTATTCTTCGATGATATTACTATAGTTGGCCCCGGATCCCTTGCTCCTGCCTACCAGAATCGATGATTCGGTGCAGTCGATGCCCTGGTTGATCCAGGGTGACCTTTTTTCACATTTAATGAACTGGACAGGCTTAAAGTCCTTGTCCAAAACGATGAAATTCCCGTAGACGCCGCTGATCAAAATCACATAGCGGTCGGCAGAGGCCAGGTAACTTATACCACACAGACCTTTGATGGAAGACAGCTGGGAGGCCGTAGCCCCGTCCAAAGTCTCCGGGATCTTCAATGTGATGGTTCCTGTCTTCTTCAGGCTGGATGGATCCAGAACAGATATTTTCATTGAAGGAGAGGAATTCTCTGCGTTATGGATGACGTAAAGCTTCTTGGTTGCAGGATTGTAACACATGTCATTAGCGTGGCCAAGAAAGAGTTCGCCCGACACCTTGACAACTGCCTTGTTTGGCGATGAAGATATGGAAGCCAAAGCAACTTTAACGATTTTACAAGAGCTGGTCTTTGGCTGGAGAAAGGCGTAATAACCATAGCTGCCGTCGGTGCAGGCTCCTTCCATGATACGGAAAGGAGTGGAGGAAAGACCGGCTCTTCCACGTATATCGAAGGCCTTGCCGGAGGAAGACAGCATAGCCGCATGCCGGACCAAAGTGGTTTCGGCAGCATGAACCATGCCGGCTTTGCCGGGGCAAATGAGCAGAGATAATCCCAGACAGGCCAGACATATGATAATTATGATAAAATGAGGACGGCGATGTACCATGATAATCTCCAATCATTAAAGCTGGTGTGCGAAATGAAAAAGGATAGTTAAATAATAATCCACTATTAACTATAACACCACCACACCAAAATTACAATAAATTTAAGAAGATATTAAGAAATTCTTTCGCAATTTGCCGGATTCAGAAGAGTTTTAGGATGTGCGGAGACCAATTGCCGGAGAAAATCATTTTCATATTAAACCTCATTGGATGTAGATGGCGGGTTATTGAGAGGTTGCCTTTTTTGGTCGAATGTGGTAACTTTTAGATTATCATTTTGTGAAGGAGAAATATTATGGCTTGGTATGACAGCGCAGTATTTTATCATATTTACCCTTTGGGCCTTTGTGGATGTCCCCACGAGAACCTGGGCCAAGAAGGGCACCATTTTGACAAGCTGATCCAATGGACGGACCATGCTGAAAGGATCGGGGCTACGGCAATTTATATCGGCCCTCTTTTTGAATCGGGCAGCCATGGCTATGATACCATTGACTACAGGATGGTAGACCGGCGGCTTGGTTCCAATCAGGATTTTAAGGCTTTTGTCAGGCATTGTCATGATAAAGGAGTCCGGGTGGTGGTTGATGGGGTCTTCAACCATACAGGAAGAGGTTTTTTTGCCTTTCAGGACCTTTTGGAGAAGAGGGAGAATTCCCCTTACAAGGACTGGTACTGCAACGTGAACTTCTGGGGCAATAATGAATACAATGACGGTTTCTCTTATGATAATTGGGGAGGCCATAATATGCTGGTGAAGCTCAACCTTTGGAATCAGGCAGTGAAAGATTATCTCTTTGAGACCGTTCGTTTCTGGGTTGAGGAGTTTGACATAGACGGGATCCGTCTGGATGCAGCCGATGTCCTGGATTTTGGCTTTATGGGAGACCTGCGCCGCTTCTGTGACGGACTGAAGCCGGAATTCTGGCTGATGGGAGAGGTCATCCACGGTGATTATTCCCGCTGGGCCAATGACGGCATGCTGCATTCTGTAACCAACTATGATCTTCACAAAGGGATTTATTCCGGCCACAATGACCACAATTACTTTGAGATCGCCCACACTATCCGCCGGCTGAACGGAATGGTCGGAGACCGGATCCGCCTCTACACTTTTACCGATAATCACGATGTATCCAGGATCTGGTCCAAGCTGAATGACAAAGGCCACATGGGGCCGGTTGCCATGATCCAGTTTATGGTTCCGGGCATTCCTTCCATATATTATGGATCAGAATTCGGCATCCCGGGAGAAAAACAGCAGGGGTCTGACTGGAATCTGAGGCCAGAGCTCAATCTGGAAGATTTTGATGAGGAAGGAGAGCTTCCCCGCCTCTTTGCAGCCCTGGGAAGGATTAAGAAAGAGTTTCCGGAAGCCACATGGGGCCGGTATCAGGAGCTCCTTCTAACCAACCGTCAATATGCCTTTGCCAGGGTTCTGGATGGGAAATGTATCATCACGGCGCTGAATAATGATGGTCACCCTGCCCACCTTGAGATTCCCCTTCCCGTACAGGGAGAGGAAGCAGTCAACCTTCTGACGCTGCCGGAGGAGGCGAAAGAGGGCAGCGGAGAAGCTGAACAGGAAAGAATAGCCAGAATGCAGGCACTCAAGGATGAACTGGCGGAAAGAGCCGGTCAGGTGCTCGGGGCATCCGGGGAGATCCGGGATAAGGCCCTGGACCTGCAGAAAGCGGTGAATGAACTGGATGTAAACGGAGATACTATTCGCCTCCAGCTGGAAGAGCCGGCCGGCCGGTTCCTGGAAGCGATAAGGAATGTGGAAAGAGTCTACGATGAATTCGCCGGCCGTTGCGGCACGGAGAAGAAGGAAGCTCCGGCATCGGTTCTGAAGGGCTGCGGCAGCCTGGAGATCCGGGACGGACGCCTGATTGTGGATCTGGAAGCTAATTCCGGTTTGGTTGCTTATATACATTAGTTTATATAGATAGATACGAATAAGACAAAAAAACGGCACTGCTCCTTTTTATCGGGCAGTGCCGTTTATTTTAATCAGATAGGATAAGCCTTATTCAATACCCTCCGGATCGTCAAAGGTCCACTCATCATCCATGGGTGTTTCCTGTATATCTTCCTCACCGCGCTTCTTTTGGCGGGAGGACATCTTTATACTCTCTTCATTCTTCTTATCCGTCTTGGGGGGACGGGAGCTTAGAATCGCAAAAAAAGTATGTACCAGGGCCAATCCGGCCAGAACCAGTCCCATAACAATGGTGAATGGCCGGAACCGGCTTACACAATGCATGCTTTCATTTGCACAGATCGAGATAATAAAGCTGGGAATTATGCACATCAAAAGAGCTGTCGGCACCATGGCGATACTTATACCGGCTTTTAGTCTCCCGGCCGGCATGACCAGGGCCAAAAGGGCAAGGACTATCAGGAGGGCCACAAGGGCCAGCACAGCGTTTTGCGCCCAATGGCAGCTGGGATAGAGGTCTTTGTGTTTGCCGCAGGCATGGAAATAGACCAGAATGCCCAGCAAGGTTATTCCCCCGATTATTATTTTGGTGATCTCTAATAATTTGACAAAATTTCTCATAAGTCCCTTCTTTACTTTTTATACCCGTTTATACCCCGCTGATGCCTTGTCAGGTCATGATGATCCAGGGCATAAACACGTTCACAAAGTCAGTCCAGACTGGGGCCGGCAGCCACGAGAGCTTTTCCGGCTTCGTTGCTGGTGTACTTCTCGAAGTTATTGATAAAGCGCTGTGCCAGATCCTTAGCCTTGGCATCCCATTCTGCCGGGTCGGCATAGGTATCGTGGGGATCCAGGATCGTGGGATCAACGCCCGGAAGCTCTGTCGGAACTTCAAAGTTGAAGTAATCGATCTTCTTGGTGGGGGCCTTGAGCACGTCGCCGTTAAGAATAGCATCGATAATGCCGCGGGTATCCTTGATGGAGATACGCTTGCCGGTTCCGTTCCAGCCCGTATTTACCAGGTAAGCCTTAGCACCGCTCTTCTCCATCTTCTTTACAAGCTCCTCGGCATATTTGGTCGGATGAAGCTCCAGGAAGGCCTGACCGAAGCAGGCGGAGAAGGTGGGAGTCGGCTCGGTGATGCCTCTCTCGGTACCTG
>CAMOVS010000084.1 GCA_946627575.1 uncultured Lachnospiraceae bacterium | reverse complement strand
GCCGGGGCAGGAGGCCAGGGAACTCTGGGTAGACCTGGAGCTGAAGGTGATTGCCGATGTGGGCCTGATCGGGTTCCCCAATGTAGGCAAGTCCACCTTCCTCTCCCGGGTGACCAATGCAAGACCTAAGATAGCCAATTATCATTTTACCACTCTTCAGCCCAACCTTGGTGTGGTAGATCTGGATGGAAGCCATGGTTTTATCATCGCTGACATCCCGGGGATCATCGAGGGAGCTTCGGAGGGCGTGGGACTGGGCTATGAATTCCTCCGCCATATTGAGAGGACCAAGGTTTTCATTCATCTGGTTGATGCGGCTTCCGTGGAAGGCAGGGATCCGGTCGAGGACATCCGGGCTATCAATGAGGAGCTGGCGGCCTATAATCCGGATTTGCTGAACCGGCCCCAGCTGATCGCTGCCAACAAGATGGACGTCATGCCCCCGGAAGACCGGGAGGTCATCATAGATATCCTTAGGGAAGAGTTCGAGGAAGAGGAAGATGAATTCGGCGAAGGACCGGCCCGGCGCAAGGTATTTCCCATATCAGCCGTCAGCGGTGAGGGAGTCCGGGACCTGCTCTGGTACGCCCACAGAGTTCTGGTGAGCCTGCCGGAAGAGCCGGTAGAATTCCAGCAGGAATTCTTCCTGGATCTGCAGAAAGATGACCAGGAGGAAGCCATTGAAGTGGAGATGGAAGAATCAGGTGTTTACCGGGTGGAAGGTCCCAGGGTGGATCGCATGCTGGGCTATACCAACCTGGAGTCGGAGAAGGGCTTTGAGTTTTTCCAGAACTTCATGAAGGAGAACGGCGTTCTGGACCGGCTGGAAGAGCTGGGTATCGAAGAGGGGGATACCGTGAAGGTCTACGGCCTTCAATTTGATTATTATAAATAAATTGAGGAGAAAAATATGACCAGTAAACAAAGGGCCTATCTAAAGGGGCTTGCTAT
This sequence comes from uncultured Lachnospiraceae bacterium, assembly GCA_946627575.1. Classification (GTDB taxonomy): domain Bacteria; phylum Bacillota; class Clostridia; order Lachnospirales; family Lachnospiraceae; genus Anaerobutyricum. The sequence goes on along the minus strand of CAMOVS010000084.1, from coordinate 5,354 downwards.
GAATATCAATCCGGTGGTGCAGATCGGCAAGGGATCCGTGACTCCGGAGCTGGTGGATTCTGTCCGGGAAGCTATAGATAAGAGAGAGCTGATTAAGATTTCGGTTCTTAAGAACTGCTTTGATGATATAAGGCAGATTGCCGACCTGCTTGCGGAGAGAACCCGGTCCCAGGTTGTTCAGGTGATCGGCCGAAAGATCGTTCTTTATAAGCCGTCCAAGGATGATCCCAAGATTGAACTGCCCAGGTGACGAGGTGCTGTCGTGATGGAAGAGAAGAAGAAAATCGGCATTATGGGCGGAACCTTTAATCCTATCCATTTTGGACATCTGATTCTGGCAGAAACTGCCTATCATCAGTTTGACCTGGATCAGGTTCTGATCATGCCCACCAAGAATACCTATTATAAGAGGATGAACCACCTGGTGAGCGAGGAAGACAGGACCAGGATGGTTCAGCTTGCCATCGAAGGGAACGATCATTTCCGCCTTTCCCTGGAAGAGATCAACCGGGAAGGTACCACATACACGGTGGAGACCCTGAGGAATCTGACGGCAGTCCACAAGAATGTCGAATACTATTTTATCATGGGTGCGGACTCTCTCTACCATATGGAGACCTGGAAGGATGTGGAAGAGATTCTCAGCATGGCCGTGATCGTCGTGGCCGGCCGGGGCAGTGAGGGCTCCGGATCTTCCCTCAACAGTCAGATCGAATATATGGAGAACAAATACGACGCCTGCATTCTTAAACTGTCTTCACCGGTTATGGAGATCTCTTCCAATGACATCCGAAGGAGGATACGGGAGGGGGAGAGCATCCGCTACCTGCTCCCGGATTCGGTCAGGAACTATATCCTGGATCATGGGATCTACCGGACGGAGGACAAGAATGCCTGAGGGCAGTGAAGGATCAGTTAGAGAATCGGAGGGCAGAGATCATGACCATAGAAAAAATGAAAAACAGGGTTCGTGAGATGATCACGGACAAAAGATATGAGCATACTCTTGGGGTAGAGTACACAGCCTGCTGTCTGGCCTACCGCTATGGGGCTGATCCCATAAAAGCCAGGATAGCAGCTGTTCTCCACGACTGCGCCAAATACGTTCCTCATGCCAGGATGGTGGAGGAGTGTGAAGAGGCAGGATGCCCCGTAAGCGATTCGGAGAGAAAGAACCCGGCCCTGCTTCATGCCAAGCTTGGAGCTGTCTATGCGGAGAAATATTTTGGCATCCGGGATCCGGAGATCCTGTCGGCCATCCTCTGGCATACTACCGGCAAGCCGGACATGTCTCTTCTGGACAAAATCATTTACATAGCCGACTACATCGAACCCAACAGGGACAAGTCTCCTATCCTGGCCCAGGTAAGGAAAGAGGCTTTTCATGATATAGACCGCTGCCTCATCCTGATTATGGAAGGGATGATGAACTACCTGACAAGGCAGAATGATTTGATGGATCCTATGACGAAAAATGCATATGACTATTATAGAACAGCGGATTGAGTTTGTGAGAGGGAAGCAGCTATGCCGTGAAAACGGGCATGCAAATGCCTTCTGCTGATTTTAACCAGATCATAAAAGGAGCCGATTAGGTCCGTGCAAGCAAAGCGGCATGGCAAGGGAATCGAGCATCCGAACGACTTGATAAGCGTATAAGCTATCATATATAGAGGAGAGAATATATGAGCCGTTCAGCACAGATGGCCTGGACCGCAGTCCAGGCTATGGATGATAAAAAGGGAGAAGAGATTAAGATCATTGACATCAGTGAAGTATCAGTGATCGCGGACTATTTTCTAATTGCCAGCGGCAGAAACCGCAATCAGATCCAGGCCATGGCGGATGCGGTAGAGGAAGCTCTGGGCCGGTCCGGATTCATGCCAAAGAGCATCGAAGGCTACCGGACGGCAGCCTGGATTCTCATGGATTACAGGGATGTTGTTATCCATATCTTCAGCGAGGAAGAGCGTGATTTCTACGATCTTGAGCGTATCTGGAGAGACGGAAAGGAAATATCCATGTCCGATCTGAAGGACTTATGCTGATCTTCGGTCCTGATCCGGTTTAATGGCAACACCTTGCGTATCATGAAGAACAATCATTAAACATGTGGGGGATTCTTATGCAGAAAAATGAGGAATACAAAGAGGAATCATCTGCCAGGGAAGAGGATCGTCAAAGTGAGCTTTCCGGCAGGGCTGATAAGCTGACGGAAAAGATAATGAGTGAACCCGGCCAGGATGTTGAGGAAGTCAGCCTCCACAGGAACAAGCCGGGAGCAACCAGGAAATTTCTCCTGTCTGCTGCGGTAATCGCGGGCCTTTTGGCCATCATCGGTCTTGGTTTTATCTCAGGCATGCATTATCAGACCATCTTTCTGTCCGGACAGAGAGGAGGTTCGGATAATAAGTCTTATGAGATGTATTTTCAGGAAGGTGAATCTTTCCAGGAGGATGAAGCCTATGCAGAAGCTCTGGAGAGCTACATGAAGATCGGGGAATCCTATGAATCCTATGATAAGGTCAAGGAGAATATTGAGATCTGTCGGTCTTACTATTGTGTGGGAACTCTTACCAGAGCCCAGATTCAGTTAAAGGAAGGGAAGACGGAGGACGCTCTGGAGATCCTCTGCCGATCCCTGCAGGTTCTGGGTGACAACGATGACATTAAGAATGCTATCAAGAAAATCAGCAATGCCGGAGACAAGAAAAAAGTGGAACTGGACCTTCCCGAAGGAAAGGAAGACTATCAGAAATGATGGATGAGCGGCTGATAAGAACGGAGATGATCTACGGACCGGAAGGGATTGCCCGACTGCAGGCAAGCCGGGTCGCTGTATTTGGCATTGGCGGCGTTGGAGGCTATGTGATCGAAGCCCTGGCCCGGTCCGGCGTCGGGACGATCGATATCGTAGACTTTGACAGGGTGGATCAGAGCAACATCAACCGGCAGATCATCGCTACGACAGAGACCGTGGGACGTTATAAAACTGAGGTCATGGCCGAAAGGATCCGCTTGATTGCCCCGTCCTGCCGGGTAAATACCTGGCAGACCTTCTTTCTCCCGGATACCCAGGACCAATTTGACTTCCGTGCCTACGATTATGTTGCGGATGCCATTGATACCGTAACAGGCAAGCTGCTTATCATTGAAAAGGCCAAAGAAGCCGGAGTCCCTGTTATATCCTGTATGGGAACCGGCAATAAGACCGATCCGTCGGCTCTGGAGCTTGCCGATATCTATGAGACCTCCATCTGCCCCCTGGCCCGGGTTATGCGGCGAGAGTGCAAAAGGAGGGGGATCGAGTCCCTTAAGGTTGTATACTCCCGGGAAAAACCCGTGGCGCCTAAGACCAGACTTATAAAGTCAGACAGGGAAGATGCCCAAAAGGAAGAGATGGAGACTGTTCATGAGACCAGTATGACAGGAAGTCCAAAGTCTGCCGGCAGTCAAGGAAAGAAAGGCCGGCCAGGGTCCGTGCCCGGTTCTACGGCTTTTGTGCCTCCGTGCGCAGGCCTCCTGATGGCCGGAGAGATCGTAAATAACCTTGCGGGGTGGCTGTAAAAAGAAAACCGCTGCATGGAAAAGTACAGTATAAATGGTGCTTTTCCATGCAGCGGTTTTATGTTTTGATGGGAATGGGAAACAGGGTATCCAATCCATATAGATCCCGGTATGATGGATAAGATTAGTTCATGTCTCTGTAGAGGCCGATGACAGTGCCTGCAATGGAGAAGGGGCTGCCGGCAGGTACGATGATATCCTCCATGGTCTCGTTCTCCGGGTGCAGGCGGATGGCGCGTTTCTCCTTGAAAAAGCGCTTCACTGTAACGGAATCATCAAGCAGGGCGACTATGATATCCCCGTTCGATGCGGTATCCGACTCCTCCACAAGAATGAGGTCCCCGTCCAGAATGCCGGCCTCTACCATACTCTCTCCCCGGACCTTCAGCATAAAGGTCTGCTTATTGTGAACAAATTCAGGCAAAACCGGGAAATACCCCGTGATATTCTCCACGGCGAGGATAGGCTCTCCGGCCGTGACCGTACCAACGATGGGGACATTAACAAGCTCACGGCGGGCCAGGTTAAACTGGTCATCAATAATCTCAATGGCTCTTGGTTTGGTGGGATCTCTGCGGATATAGCCATTCTTCTCCAGAGATTCCAGATGAGAATGAACCGAAGAGGTGGACTTGAGCCGTACAGCGGCTCCGATCTCCCGCACGGCAGGCGGATATCCTTTCTTTAAGATACACTCCTTGATATAATTCAGAATCTCCGTCTGCTTGGCGCTGATCTTGCCGTAACTCATATCATAATCTCCTTTAATCTATCAAAACTGGTTCTGCAAACATATGTTTTCCTTATCATAGCACAGTTTCAACGATTCGACAAGTCTTTGGATATGGAAATAGAAGATTATTTCGAAAATACGTTCGAAAAAATGATTGACAAACAAACGGACGTTCGATATAATACAGAACATACAGAACAAACGTTTGGAAAGCAAAGGCTGCATAGTTTGAAAAAGGGGGATATAGATATGTTGAATCGGAATCAGGATATGAGGAATAAAGGACGGGCTAATTCAGAGATGAACAAGGAGAAAGAGAGAAGATCCGCGTGTAGAAGAGCAGCGGCAGCCCGCCGCCTGCGGATCTCGGAAGGAGACCACGAGCAGGCCTATAAAGACCTGCATGAAAGGCTGGGTAAGATTGCGGCTTCAAGGACAAGGGGACAGGAAGGAAGAAGAGGGAGAGCAGACAGGAAGAATAGATCGGCAGGATGGAAAGCGAGATCCGGACAGATGTTCAGAGCCGCCCTGCTGGCAGTCTGCCTGGCAGCCATTCTTTGTTTCAGCCCTCTGACAAGGATCTTTCATTATGACAGTGAGCAGGTAGAAGCCAGCGCTCCGGTTGAGGATGTCAGCTACCGGCTGGTAGAGATCAGTAAGGGTGACAGCCTCTGGTCCATAGCTAAGAGATACTACAAGCCGGAATACGTCAGCATCCCGGCTATGGTGGAGGAGATCAGAGAGTGCAACAGCCTTGAAGGAGACTGCATTTATGCAGGATCCTACCTTATGATTCCTGTGTATTGATGGACATGGGCCCTGTCCTGCAGGTTTTTATGATCCTGCCGGCTTTGACCCTTCAGGAATTCCGCTGCTTTTTCTCCACGATATTAAGATCGGACCAGAAAGAGGGCTAGTGACTCTGTCAATGATCTTCCTGGTCTTTCCCACGATCGTTTGCGGGGACCGGAACCGGTTCCCGCAGCTGAACCTTTCCCGCAGCCATTCTTCTACGCTCATCTTCCATGGCGGCATAATGCTTGCGGGTGGTATT
>CAMOVS010000083.1 GCA_946627575.1 uncultured Lachnospiraceae bacterium | reverse complement strand
GGTGGATGATCAGGATCCGCCGGGCATTCAGGTCCGCCCTCCTCTTGCCGGCCAGATCCTTCCCTTCAGCAGTCAGGTCAGGAGGACACCAGGAGATAAAAGGGGTAGCCCATTTTTTCTCCAGATAGCGGACGGCAGCCAGTCCCGATGGGGAGGCTGCGATATTCAGAGAGTTATATCCTGCTTCCTGCAGGTCTTCCAGGGAGGCGCCCATACCATAGCAGCGGATACTGCCTATAATACGATTGATATTGGTAGAATCAGAGATCGGGATTTCCTCATGTCCGGCCAGTTCTTCCATGACCCTCCCGGCAAATGAGGATTCCTGGGCCCTGGTTTCTCCTCCCAGATCCAGAGGGGTCAGGCCGAAGACTCCGATCCGGCACGGACTGTCCGTCCCTTCTTTTTTTCCCCCTTCTTTCACGAAGGTTCGAACCAGTTCCATCCAGGCCTTTTCCTGACCGGCATCGTAAAGGCCGGTGCCATTGCTGTCAATGGTCAGGACCGGCAGACCGGTTTTCTTACCGATCATTCTCCGCAGGGCCCTGTAATCCGTGGCAATCACCGCCGGCACCGGGGTCCCGATCAGGGCGATAAACTTAGCCCGGATTCTTCGGGCGGCCTTATCCACCTTCTGGACGAGGAGGTCATCCCTCCCCAGAATAGCATCCATATCCCGAAGGCCGGCGCTGAAGATGGCGCTCCGGCTTCCAAACCAGCGAGGTTCGTCAAAACCGCAGATATTTCCGGCACATCCTCCGGCATCAAGAATAATAACCATACCGCCCAGCTCGCAAAGAACGGCAGCCGCTCCCGACTGGTCCGGGGCAAAGGGGGCGATAAACCTTCTTAAGCCTTTCATAATGCATTTCCCCCTTCCTTATCCTCGATATGGTCTTCAGGAGATCCGGCTCCTGCATTATAGTCTTCCAGAACTCTTCTACACTCCTTAAAGAAATGGATCAGGCCCCGATAGCCAAAGGGCTGAATATCCTGACTCCACTCCAGGCAGGCTGCTTGCGGATGATAATAAACTGCATCTTTACCGATAACAAGGTGGCTGCCCCTGCCTGTATTATTTGCATCAGGGGCTTTTCCTGAACCAGGCAAGGGATCCCTATCCGAATCCACACATTCAATATCATCGATATCATAATACAACATAGTCGGTTCCAGGTTGGAATAAATCCTGGTCCCGGGTGAAAGAGCGGCAATCTGATCAATATATCTGTAATCATCCGGGAAAGGATCCTTAAAGATCTCCCGGACAGCAAAACCATACTCCAGAAGAGCCAAAGCCAGCTCAAAGGCATTGGCATTGCAGCCCTCTCCAATCGAAAAGACCGTATCCGGATAAGAATCCCGGAAATCTTTGATGGCAGCCTTTGCCTGGTCGTACCAGGCCTGATCGTCGACCGTCTCCCCTAAAGCCGCTCCGAAAAGAGTATATTGACGGCGGATCTTATCGAGCCGGTAGAGTCGGGCCAGCTCCACAAAAGGAATCCCCAGCTTCTTTGTCATATCATCCGCTGCCGCCCTGGCTTCCGGGTTAAGAACCAGGCTGAAATTAGCCTGGGCCATTTCCTGGTATTCCTCGAAGGTCCGGCATCGGGAGATCTCCCGGATCCGGTTCACACCCATAGCCTGAAGAATCTCATAGAGCTCGCAGTCATCTTCCAGAGGGGCAAAGTATCCCAGGATATTGACCGCACTCCTCTTTCTCCTGGTCTTCTCCAGGAGAGAGTAGATGGACTGGCGGACATGGACCATGGGTGGCCGGCGGCCTTCCCGGGTCAGGGCATACATATAACAGGGACGGACCGGAAGTCCGCATTCCCTCTCGGCCTTTCTGCACATTCTCTCCATGTCCGTACCCAGTAAGGCATCCACACAGGTGATACAGATCATTACAAGGGAAGGCCGGTCTTTTAGTCCTTCCACCACTTCGCGGACAGCCTGAGGGATCTTCTTCAGATGGCGGCCGGTCACGATATCCGTTTCATCCATCATAAGATAGAAAAAGCGGTCTTCGTATTCCGGCAGCTCACTTAGAATGGTGGTATTTCTCCCGCAGCAGCCGGGTGCCACCAGGAGCATAACCGAACCGGGTATGGCCAGACCCGCCCTCTTGACGCCAAAGCCCTGGGCTCCCGGAGAGTTAAAAGCCAAAGTAGCCGGGGAACTGTAGATCAGATGCTTGCCGGAGACCAGCTCCTCAGGTATAGCATCCTTGCCCATATCGGATAGTTCAGCGGCGGTATAATACCGGGGACACCTGTCCGTGCCGAACGACTCCACCCCGGCATTTATATCTATTTTTTTCGATTTATTATCTTCCATAATCCTCCTTAAGACTTCCTGTCCCATCGTCCAAAAGGTCACGGGCCAGCTTGAGAAAGGCCCTGGCCACCGGCGACTCCGGGTTTCCTTCCACTACGGTCTTGCCCCGGTCCTCCCAGTAGATAATCTCATCGCTCCGGGGAATCTCCCCCACGATGGGCAGGCCGGCCTCAGCCGCAAAGGCCTCCACCTTCTCCCGCTCTCTTTCCACATTTCTATGATTGAGAATGACCCCATAAACCGAAGCATAACCCCGGTCCTCAAAATTCTTTACCGCCGACTGAATATTACCTGCCGCATAGAGGGCCATTTTCTCACCGGAAGTCACAATCAGAACTTTCTCGGCATAGCCCTCCCGGATCGGAGCTGCAAAACCCCCGCAGACCACATCGCCCAAAACATCATAAAGAACCACGTCCGGCTGGTATTCTTCGAATAATTCCAGGTCTTCCAGCAAAGAAAAAGTGGCGATGATTCCCCGGCCGGCACATCCAAGGCCGGGCGTAGGTCCTCCGGTCTCAATACAGAGCACTCCTCCATACCCCACTTTGGAGATCTCATCAATGGATTCGGGATCTTCGTCATGGTCTCTCAGATAATTCATAACCGGCTCCGGCGTCTCTCCCCCCAGCAGGTTAATGGTGGAGTCGGCCTTGGGATCACATCCGATCTGGATTACCTTCTTTCCAAGGCTTGCAAAAGCTGCAGCCAGATTCCCCGTCACCGTAGATTTGCCGATGCCGCCCTTTCCGTATATCGCTAATTTCGACATAAAAATACCCTCTTGTATCCGTCTCCAACCACTGGAAATGAACACAAGAGGGTATAATGGTTAGCCCCATCAAAGGCCCGCAATCAGCGCCTCGGAACCATAAGCAAAAGCCATCCCTGCTTTAGGACAATGAATCCCAGACCCGAAAACAAGACCCCGATATACTCTTGTGACTATTCCCGTCCGGAACGTATCCTCGCGGTCAGAGTCCATGCTATAAATGACCAGGATGCTGCAACACCCTCGTCTGAATTCATAAGGATCATATCTTAATGAAGGCATCATAACACAGACTCTTATCCTGTGCAAGCTCTTCTATACACTCACAAATCCTGATCCTTTGAAAAAACCATTTATATAGATATCTATTTGTCAATCCTTATGCTGGACTTCCTCCATCTTCCTGTCCCCTCCCCAGAAGAAAATGGCCAGGGTGCCTGGACCGGTATGACATCCAATCGTCACACCAATCGGAAAAATCTCCGGCTTGCCGGAAAGATTTGGGAACCGTTCACTAATTAACTCTGCGACAATTCGGGCCTCCTCCTCATCCGAATGGGAGATGAAGCACTTCCCACTATAATCCTTTCCGCCTAGAGCGTGGTCTTCTATGACATCCAGAACCCGCTTTCGAACTCTCTTCTTGGTCCGGATCTTCTCCCTGGGCACCAGCTTGCCTTCATAGTCTACATTCAGCAAAGGGCAGATCCCAAGAACCTGACCGATGGCTCCTGCTGTCTTGGATATCCTGCCGCCCCGGATAAAAAACCTCAAATCTGTCGTATAGAACCAATGCTGCAGCTTATATCGATTCTCCATACCCCAGGCATAGAGCTGATCAATATCCATGCCTTCATCTCTTTTGTCAGCCATAGCATCCATAAAAAGGCCATAGCCCGACGAAGCACAAAGGCTATCGATCACATAAATCTTCCGGTCGGGAAACTCCTCTTTCATCATATTAGCCGCCAAAGCAGCCGAATTAAAGGTCCCGCTGATCCCGGAAGACAAAGCCACATGGAGAATATCTCTGCCAGTCCTCAAAAACTCTCTGAAATAATCGGCATACTCTCCCACAGCAACCTGGGAGGTCTTCACATCAGCTCCTGCCAGCATCCTCTGAAAGAGGTCGCCAGGCTGAATGGTCGCCCCCATATCATCCTTATAAGCAGTTCCATCAACATTTATATTAAATGGAATAAAAGAAATGTCTCTCCGGGCCACCCACTCTAAAGTCAAATCCGCCGGTGAACAGCAGCTTAATACATATTCTTTCATAATCCCTCCTGTCAATATGGGTCTATATGTTACTATTATGGCCTATCTGATTCAAGACTCACTTGCGAGGGATCCGGATCTACCCGGAATGGTCCAACGGATCATTCCTCCGCAGGCTCATGCAAGCTATGCTGACACAATTCCAATCCGAATCCGCGCGGTCCGGCCAGTACCGCAGGCTCTAAATCCAACGAGTGAAACGTAGTTTTGAAAACTACCTAACAGATTATAACATATAATCGATCAAAAATCAGAAAATGAAATAAGTTTTTTACAGGGAATTATCAGAGTATGTTATAATGTTCATCGAAGTGAAAGGAAGGCCATGAACATGGCAACGCATACCACTCTCTTTTGACACCCATTATATAGTATGTTATATTTTTTGTGACATAAGAGATAAAAACTTAAAAGGAGGCAATAGATATGTCAGATTATTCCAACACATGTCCACAATGTGGAAGTCCTGTTCCGGCAGACGCGAGGTTCTGCGAAAATTGCGGCGCCAGCTTTACCGGTGGTGCAGCAGCAGCCTCTGCTCAGCCTGAAAGTCCTGCCGGCGGTTACAGAGAAGCTCCGTCCTATGGATCTGAACCCGCAGGTGGTTACGGAGAAGCCTATGGTGCAGGTCCTCAGCCTGGATATAACCCAGCGGGCGGTCCGGAAGCAGGCCACGGCAGCGGCTATGGTGCCGGCCCGGGATACGGCGGCGGCCCGGATCATGGATACGGCGGATACGGAGCCGGTTATGGCGCTGCACCAGTTAAAATGCCGCTTCCCGATTCCTTTGCAAAGAGGTTCTTTGAAGATTTTTGTGGAAGTCCCTTATTCCTGACTTTTACTATATTACTTACCACACAAGTTTTAATGGCATTTATAGGGAACATAACAAAAATTGATATCTTTGCTATTCTTTTCCAAGCTCCTATGATTATTATAGCGATTGGACTATGGCTGTTATTTGCAAAAAGCAAAAGACATTCCATGGAAACTGGTCCTTTTTCTTTGATCAGAGGAGGATTGATCGCACAGCTTGTTATTTCTATAGTGGATAATGCTTGTAGAGTATTGACTATTCTCTTGTTATTCATATTAGGACTAACGGGTGCCAGTATCTTTTCCAACCTTTCAGGAACTGGAAGAATGACTGCCAGCTACACAGGAGGTGTTAGTATGACCTCACTTTATCTGTTTGGTTCCTTTACTTTTTTGTTGCCACTTGTTTATCGTATTGCACTACTGATTATTAGCATACTTTTCTTCAGGTCTATTTTAGCTACAAATAGCTCTGTAAAAACCATGTTAGAAACAGGTGAAGGGGCTCCTTTCATCCCTAATACTGCAAGAGTTCTAATAATCATTCAGATTGTCCTTGAGGGCCTTGGTTTGATCGGCCTCTTTGTCAATATGGTAATGACAAGCCAGTTAAATGACGCTCTTATTCAAGCAGAATTAGTAGACGAAGCCCCACTCTGGTTAATTAAGGCTATTCTTGGTTTACTTGGTTTTAATACCAATCTCGGGAGTGTATTATTTGCTATTCTGGCTAGCATGTTGACTATTGCCATTTGGGTTTTTACTCTTATCATCATCCGCAAATTAGAAGCAACCCCCTTTGAAGGCGGATACGATGCAGCCGCACCTGCTTATGGCGAAGATCCCTGGAACGGACCGGCAGCTTACTAATTATTCAGAATTGTTCCACAAAATATTATTTAATAAAAAGTCCCGCTCTGATTCAACAGGGCGGGTTTTTTTGTGCATAACTATTGACTATAAAACTTTGGTTATTATATAAAAAAACCCTGCATGCCACAAGACTGCAGGGTTTTCAAACAATTTAGATTTCGATTAACGCTTGGAGAACTGCGGAGCTCTACGGGCTTTCTTAAGACCGTATTTCTTACGCTCTTTCATACGCGGATCACGAGTCAGATATCCGGCCTTCTTCAGAGC
>CAMOVS010000082.1 GCA_946627575.1 uncultured Lachnospiraceae bacterium | reverse complement strand
AGATGCAGTCTTGGCGGAATTGGCATACGCGCTAGACTAAGGATCTAGTCCGGGCTTACTGGGTGTGGGTTCAAGTCCCACAGACTGCATTATATAAGATCCCGGGATTGACTGAAACAGTCGCTCCCGGGTTTTATTTTTTGCTACATCTTCAGCAACTATGATTCTTCCTAAGGAGAACTGATTATGAGAACTGCTTTTTTACCAGCTGATATTATGCTGCCCAATGAATCTGTTGATATGACCCGGTGGTCTGTGATTGCCTGCGATCAGTATACCAGCGAACCTGAATATTGGGAGAAGGTCAAGGAAATAGCAGGGGATGGTCCTTCTGCTCTTTCTATGATTTTTCCTGAGGTATATCTGGAGGATGAAGATAAGGAAGAACGGTTGAAGAGCATTCACCAGGCTATGAGAGATTATCAGGACCGCGGGATTTTCCGGGAGTTAAAGCAGGCCATGATTTATGTGCGCAGGATTAACAGTTCCGGAAACCTGCAGGAAGGACTGGTGGGAGCCATTGATCTGGAGTGCTATGATTATAAGACAGGAAGCAAATCTCTGGTTCGGGCTACGGAGGCTACCGTACCCGGAAGGCTTCCTCCCAGGGTGAAGATCAGGGAGAATGCGGACCTGGAGCTTCCCCACGTGATTATGCTCATCGATGATCCGGAGAAGACGGTGATCGAACCTTTGGGCTGTATGAGAAAAGATATGGAAAAAATCTATGATTTTGACCTTATGCTTGGCGGGGGTCACGTGAGCGGCTATCTTTTGGATAAAGAGGCCCAGGATAAAGTACTCTCCGGCCTGAAGATGCTGGCAGATCCCGCCTGTTACCGGAAGCGTTATAAGACGGATTCGGACCATCCTATGGTTTATGCTGTGGGTGATGGTAATCATTCCCTGGCATCGGCCAAGGTATGTTATGAGAAGCTTAAGGCAGAGAATCCGGACCTTGATCTATCGGATCATCCCGCCCGGTATGCCCTGGTGGAGCTGGTGAACCTGCACAGTCCCAGTCTTGACTTTGAGCCGATCTACAGGATTGTAACCCGGGTAGATCCGGTTCATATGCTTGGAGAAATGACCAGAGCTCTGGATCTTCGTCCATTTGGAACAGAAAGGTCAGTTGATAAGGCTAAGACATCATGCCCTTTGCCCGGGTTAAAAGAGGGGCAGAAACGGGATAGGAAGAGCCAGCATATAGAAGTGATTTACCAGCCGGAGGCCGGCCAGGCGGTTCGGAGGGAACAGTATTGTATCGGACGTCCCCTTTCTGATATTAGCGTAGGCAGCCTGCAGACATTCCTGGATGACTATACCAGCCGGTCCGGAGGCAGAATTGATTATATTCATGGGGAAGATGCTTTGCTGGCACTTTCAGACAAAGAAGATTCCATAGGCTTTCTTCTGCCCGCCATGCACAAGAATGAACTGTTTCCTGCGGTGATTGCAGACGGCGCTCTGCCTAGAAAGACTTTTTCCATGGGTCATGCCGGGGATAAAAGATACTATACCGAATGCCGGAAGATCAAAGACTGAGTCCGGCCCCATCACGACCTTTTATATACTTTATTATTTACCAACAGATTTACAAGAGTATTTCAAAAGCCCGGCATGGCCGCTCCCAGGATAGGGAGCAGGCTTTGCCGGGCTTTTGCCTATGTCATACTAACAGAGAAGAAATACTATACTATTTCTTTACTATTTCTTTTTTTTCGCATTGAGGGTCAGATGCCTGGGCAGACCGTTGCTGTAGTAGGGAAGGAGTGTGCCGATGATCAGTGGTTTTGCGTAATCGATATAAGCATCACTGACATTGGTGCCATCCTCTGTAATCCAGCTCTTGGGAACCTTTCTCTCTACATTGGCGATCTCGTGGATGTCATATTGATTATAGCGAACAAGATAGGGCTCTCTCTCAATGACATCGATGGTGATCATCATGCCGGTCTTTCCGTTAATCGCGGAAGTAGCTGCAATATAACCAACATTGTAAGCTTCATCCACGTCCACTCTGGATGCGCAATGGGTTGCACAGCGCTGGAGAGAAGAGAACTCGACAGCTCTTGACTTCAGACCGGTTTCGCTGGTGACCAGGTTGGCCAGATAGGAAGCAGTGCCGGATAATTGCTTGTGACCGAAAGCATCTACATAGTCGCTGCTGACGCCCAGCTCACAGACGAAACGGCCATCTGCTACCTTTACACCTTCGGAGACCGCAATAACAACAGAACTCTTTTCGGCAGCCAGTTTCTTAACCCGGTCCATAAAGTTCTTAACGTCGAAAGTGACCTCGGGCAGATAGATCAGGTCGGGACCGGAACAATCAGCATCTCTGGAAAGAGCGGAGGCTGCAGTAAGCCATCCTGCATGACGTCCCATAATCTCTACGATACAGATGGTAGGCTTGGCAGCTCCGAAGCTTTCATTGTCACGGATGATCTCCTTCATGGAGGTGGCAATGTACTTGGCCGCAGACCCGTAACCCGGAGTGTGGTCTGTCAGGGGAAGGTCATTGTCTATAGTCTTAGGGATGCCCATGAACTTCTGGGGCTTATTATGCATGGCCGCGTAGTCGGAAAGCATCTTAATGGTATCCATGGAATCATTACCGCCATTGTATAAGAAGTATTCGATATCATATCGATACATGATATCAAACATTTTCTCATAGACATCCTCATGTCCCTCGATGGGAGGAAGTTTGTAACGGCATGAACCCAGGAAGGCGGAAGGAGTTCTCTTAAGAAGAGAAAGGTCCTGATTATCCGTAATGTAGTCATCGATATCAATGATATCTTCCTGAAGGAAACCTTCAATACCATGGTGCATGCCATAGACTTTAGGAATATTGTTCTTTCTTGCGGCTTTGATGACTCCGGCAAGGCTGGAATTAATAACAGCAGTAGGGCCACCGGATTGGCCGACGATTAAATTACCCATAGAATCCTCCTGATTATTTATTGAATAGTTACAATAACCTGTTAGTAACACGTACTGTATCCGATTATACCAGTTCAAAGGGTGAAACGCAACCTGCTTTCCGCCGGCTAAGAGACCCTTTTTGCTGAGTTGACAAGAACCTGAGGATAATTTATAGTGGATATACTGACACTCATTATGACCAAATCAGGAGATTATGATATGCCCACCACATATGTCCACCACCGTTTCGGAAGGAAGGTCCTTGACCTTTTGCCGGCTGATATCCGGGGAGACCTGGATCCCTATATGGACTATTATGATATAGGGGTGCATGGACCGGATATTCTTTTTTACTACCATGCTTTCCATCACAATGCCTTTAATCAATATGGAGTGAGAGTTCATCATGAGAGGGCGGGAGTCTTCTTCCGCAAGGCCATAAAGGTCTTTAAGGGCCAGCTTGGACAGCCGGAAGCGAGGGCCTACCTGGCAGGCTTTATGACTCACTTTATTCTGGACAGCAGCTGTCATCCCTATATTAACAGAAGGGCCAAGGAGACCGGTGTCAGCCATACCGAGATCGAGACAGATCTGGATATGGTATTGATGAAGGAAGACGGTTTGAATCCTTTCCGGGTGCATAAGACCCAGTGGATCCGGCCCAGTATCAGAAAAGGGCAGGTTATCGGTCCTTATTATGACCAGTCGGCTTTTCGGATCTACAGAGGACTCGTCTGGCAGAAGTTCATCGTGGATCATGTCTTTCGGTCGCGATTCGGCCTAAAAAGATCTGTGGCCTCTGTCATCAGCCGGACGGCAGGAGCCGGGTCCGGAGAAGGCAGTGTCATGAAAGTGCTCAAGGAACATTTCACTAAGTCCGAAATCAATCCCAGAAGCCGGGAAACTATTCTTACCATCAAGGGCCTTATGATAGGATGTCAGGAAGAGTGTGCTGATATGATGACCGATCTGATGGACGCCCTGAACCGGGGGGATACGGCCTTTGCAAAGCATCCCCGCCTTCAAAGAAATTTTAGTTAACTTTTGATAACTTACAGAGCTTTACAGAGGAGAAACAGTATGAGAAGAAAGTATATTTGTTGGGCCATCATTTGCATTACGGCCCTTTGGGCCGGATTGTCCCTGACCGGGCAGGCCAAAGTGAAAGCTCCGAAAAAGGATTGTCATGCCTATGTAGTGATGGATGCAGGATCCGGTAAGGTTCTTTTCGGCCAGGATGAGGACAAACAGATCTATCCCGCCAGCACGGCCAAGCTGATGACAGCTATCGTCTGCATTGAGCAAGGGGATGTGGATTCTATGATCCGAACCGAATATGATGTGGTAAATGGAACGACCCCGGGAGCCTATGCCATTGGCCTGCCCGCCAACACCAGGTTTTCTTTCCGTGATTTGCTCAATCTCAGTCTGATCGCCTCTGCGGCGGATGCTACCGATTCGCTGGCCGTTGGGGTCTTCGGGTCCAAGAAGGCATGCGCGGAAGCCATGAATAAGAAGTGCAGGGAACTGGGCCTTACCCACACAAGCTTTGATAATCCCGTGGGCAATGACGTGGGAGCAGGATTTGATGAGACCTATGCGACAGCCAGGGAGATGGCCCTTATAACCCGTTATGCCATGACCATCCCCATGATCCGCAATATCGTCGCCAAACCTGGTTACGGAACCAAGCACGGCGCAGACATCTATGTGAATACTACCAACTGGTTTATCCGCGGAACTACACCCTATGATACCGACCGTTACAGAATTATCGGGTCCAAGTCCGGGACCACCAATGCTGCCGGTCATGTTTTCATCGCTACGGCTGTGGATGACCAGGGACATGAAGTTATCTGCGCCTACTTTGGCAATGTAAGCAAGGAAAGCACCTTTGCTTCCATCCGCAGCCTTTTGGACTTTACCTTTAAAAAATATAAAGAAGGCAAGCTGACCCTGACCAACGGGGCCTACGATATCCGCTGCGACGGGGAGGCGGGAGATGCCTACGCAGAGTTTGCCGATAAGGATTGTTTCCCGGTCAGGAAGAGCGGACTCTTTATGTCCAACCTGCCGGTGACAAGGAAGCAGCTGGCCCGGATGATGAGGTCAATAGACGACATGAAGGGCAATAAGCGTCTGGCCGCTTTTGTAGCAGGTAATGAGAAGGGGAAGGTTACCTCCCGGGATCTGGCCAGACTGACCGGGATCCTCTACCCTCATCTCAGTGTCAGTCTGGTCAAAGAGGATGAGATTCTGACAGACTGTACGGGAATCGATGATATGACCGATGATGAGCAGACTACCTTCGCAGCCTACATTCATGCAGGCCTGCTGCCTTCTGACGAATGCCGCAATGCTTCCAATATCATCAGCAGAAAGGAAGCTCTTCTCTATGCTTCCCGGCTGCGAAAGCTGGAGCCGGCTTACAGCCTGGCCCACCCTGAGGGGACAGTCGGCCAGATTGACGAGGATGGAAGAATTGTTTTCTCCCTGCCGGATCTGAAAGATGAGTTTGAGCGCATCCTAAAGGAGAATGAGGCTAAAGAGGATCAATCGAAAAAAGAAGACAAAGAAGATAAAGAAGATAAAAATAAAAAGCCTGAGAAAGAAGAGAAAAAGGAAGATAAAAAAGCAAGCTGAAAGATAAAACACGATATAAGTTATAAGAGTACATAATGATGAAAGTATTGGAAGATTTCCTGAATAATCACAGTCTGAACCATCAGGAAGCCCTGGAGCTCCTAAGCCTGCTGGACCGGCCTGAAGTGATCGAACCTATAAAAGAAGAGGCGGTCCGTCTCCGCAGAAAGTACTATGGCAATAAGGTCTATATCCGGGGACTGATTGAGTTCAGCAATTATTGCAGGAATAATTGCTATTATTGCGGAATTCGCCGGGATAATACCTGTCTGGACCGCTACCGGATGACGGAGGAGGAGATCCTTGCCTGCTGCCGGGAAGGCTATGACCTTGGTTACCGGACCTTTGTGCTTCAAGGAGGGGAGGACCCCTGGTACAGCAGGGAAAGGATGGCAGAGATTATCCGGAAGATCCGGGGCGCTTACCCTGACTGCGCTATCACCCTGTCGGTGGGAGAGAGAAGCCGGGAGACTTACCGGATCTGGAAGGAAGCAGGGGCAGACCGCTACCTGCTCCGCCATGAAACAGCGGATTACGACCACTATCATATGCTGCATCCAGCTTCCATGAGCCCGGAAAACCGCAGGAAGTGTCTATATACCCTTAAGGAATTAGGCTATCAGGTGGGAGCGGGCTTTATGGTAGGAAGTCCCGGACAGACCATGGACCATCTGGCCAGCGATCTGGTCTTTCTGCAGGATCTGCAGCCGGAGATGGCTGGGATCGGACCTTTCATACCCCACCATGCCACACAGTATGCCGGGGAGAGGGCGGGAAGTG
>CAMOVS010000081.1 GCA_946627575.1 uncultured Lachnospiraceae bacterium | reverse complement strand
ACAGATGCACTGGGGGCATTTTGTATCAGAGGATCTGATTCGATGGGAATTTCTGGAAACCGCCCTGATTCCTGACCAGGATTACGAGACTATATGCGGCTGCTGCTCCGGCAGCGCCATGGAGATAGACGGCAAGCTCTGGCTTATGTATACGGCGGCCCAGCCTGAACTGCAGCGGCAGTGCCTGGCCTGGTCCGAAGACGGGGTTCATTTTAAAAAGCATCCAAACAATCCGGTATTGAATTCGGATATGCTGCATGATGTGGTATCCCCTCGAGACTTCCGGGATCCCAAGCTGTTCCGTAAGGATGATTACTATTATTGCCTGGCGGGAATCCGTGCCATTGACCACAATCTTTATCATGAAGGAGTTGTGGCCATGACTTCCTATAAATCAGACCAGGAAGAGGCATTTACCCATGACATGAGCAATCTGAATCCATCCAGAGGCCTCAGCCCTGAGGAAAACCCTTCTGTCATTGCTGTTCTGGGAGGGGACGATAAAGCCATAGGACTTGGCAACCTGGTGCTTTTCCGCAGCCGGGACCTTGAGGAATGGGAATTCCTGGGCCTGCTGCTGGATAAGCAGCCGGGCTTTGATGACGCTTTTTTCAATCTGAAAGGAGTCTACGAATGTCCCGATTATTTCCTTCTGGACGGCAAGGAGGTCATTCTGGCAAGCCCCCAGAACCTGCCCCAGACAGGAACCCGCTTTCAGAACCTTCACTCTGTAATCTATATGACCGGAAAGATGGATTTCGAAACCGGGCATTTTGAACTGGAAGCTATAGAGGATCTGGACAGTGGATTTGATATCTATGCCAGTCAGACACTGGCCATGCCCGACGGACGAAGGGTCATGATCGCCTGGAAAGAGATGTGGGACCGATCCTATCCGACCGAAGCCCACAACTGGGTAGGATCCTATACCCTGCCCAGAGAACTGTCTTACAAGGACGGACACCTTTATCAGACGCCCATCCGGGAGATTGAAGCCTGCCGGCACAACAAAGTAGAAGTCCAGGATCTGGAGTTAGGAGAAGAAGCCAAAGTAATTAAAGGATTTAAGGGACGGACGATAGAACTGGAAGCCGGTTTTGTTCTGGAGAAAGCCGGTTCAGCCGGTATCAGGCTTTTTAAGGGAAGGACCCACCAGACTGAAATCCGTTATGACCGGGCTTCGGGAAGAGTATGCTTTGACCGGACCAGATCAGGAGTAACATTAACCGGTAAAGAATCAGATGTCAACGTTCGTTATTGCCAGGTAGGAGACTGTGAAAACATTTCCCTCCGGATCTTTCTGGATATAAGTTCGGTGGAAGTCTTTATTAACGGAGGCCGCTATACCATGACCGGTAACGTTTACCCCGACCCGGAAGACGACGGCATCGAGTTCTTTGGCTCTGAAGGAGTCACCCTTGCCCGGGCTGTGAAGTATGATATATTGGCGGATCCCGTATAATAGGTGGGGATATGGGGCGATTCCAGACGCTGGCCGGAGAGAGATTAGGGTTGGTGAGGCAATAAATACAGGCAGGCGGATCCCGGTTTCCGACGCAGGACCCCGACCCGCTTCGCCAGGCTAATCGCTAACTCCGACTACGGAACTGTCCTGTTCCTGATACCAGTAATCGTTGGACGGTGCCAGCCGAAAGCTCCGTCAATTCATATTCCTGCCTCACCAAACCACAATTAAACCGCAATATTTCCTTTCATTTCATACCTCAATCACATTCCCCGTATTATTAAATACAAAACGGTCTTTTACTGCCTGCCGGAGGATGGGCAGATGATCTTCTCCGGTGCAGTGGGATACGGCGATCAGCTTGAGATCATGGGCCAGGAAGGCATCGATGGTTTTTTGCAGCCGGTCCGGGCCGGCATCCATGAGGTGGGTGCCCCCTATTACCCCGCAGATGGTCTTCCCGCTTCTTTCCTCGATGGTGCTGATCATGTTCATGATGCCCGGGTGGGAGCAGCCGACGATCAGGACAAGACCATCGGCCGTATCCAGGGTGACGGCTGTTTCTTCTTCAAAGGAGTCCGGAGTATACAGCATGGAGTCCATGCAGCGGCCTCCGAAACAGGAGGTTGTCTCATATTGACAGACAAAAGTGTCATCCATGGGCTCCCAGTCATAGATCCTGCGAAAATTTCGATGGAGGGTAAGTCCGGGGAATACTTCCAGTGAATTCTGCTCAATTTCGCATACAGGGATACCCAGATCGGTGATCATCCGGCGGTCAAAGCGGATGCCGATATACTTGAGGCCGCCTCTTTTCCGGGTGAGATAGCTTTTTTTGAAGAAGCCTTTGCCTACATAGAGCTGTTTGGGTTTCCCAATCTCCCGGATCAGGCGAAGGAAGCCCCCTGCGTGATCATAATGGGCGTGGGAGAGCAGGACTCCGTCCAGGTCTTTCAAGGAAAGCCCCATAGACAGACTATTATCAAAGAAGGATCCGCTGTCTCCGGTATCCATCAGAAAACGGATTCCATTTCCTTCAATTAGCATGGACAGGCCGTGTTCACAGGCCAGTTTTCCATCATGGTCGGGATGGTTTTCTATAAGAGTTGTGATGCGCCAGGTCATTCCGGTCCCCCTTTCATATCATATCCATCATTTGTTTTTTAAAATTTCGTGAAATGTGTGAAATCTTCAGGACATTCTTTCCCCTTCTATGGTACAATGATATCACATAAATCTGTAGATTGACATATAGAAGAAGACTGGAGGTGCATTTATGTTTACACAATATCCATTACCTTATACAAGTGATGCTCTGGAGCCGACGATTGATACATTAACTGTGGAGACACATCATGGCAAGCACCATGCCGCTTATACTGCTGCACTTAATACTTTGGCTGAGCAGGCCGGCGTGGCTGATATGGATATTACGGATCTCCTGGCTAATCTGGATAAGATTGAAGATCCTGCTTTAAGAACAGCGATCCGTAATAACGGGGGTGGTTTCTACAACCATAATCTTTACTTCTCTACCATTTCTCCCAGTGGAGGAGGACAGCCCGAGGGTCTTTTGGCAGAGAAGATTAATGAAGCATTCGGAAGCTTTGAAGCTTTCCAGGAGAAAATTACCGCCCTGGCTTTGGGCCAGTTCGGCTCCGGCTGGGCCTGGCTGTCTGTGACACCGGCAGGAGACCTGGTTCTTTCCAACAGCCCCAACCAGGATAATCCAATCAGTCTGGGAACCGGCAATGTACCCATCTTTACGATAGATGTCTGGGAGCATGCCTACTACCTAAAATATAAGAATCTGAGACCTGCTTACGTCAAGGCTTTCTTCGATATCGTAGACTGGAAAGCAGTGGAAGAAAACTACAAAGCAGCGATTGCATAAGGTCTTGTTTGTAATCTGTCTGTAAAGCGGTTTCAGACCAGTGTTCGGTGTACGGATTTGACCTGCTTTGTGAACAGACTTATACGACAAGATCAGGAGGGATACCTATGGTGCTATATGTTAACAGCTGTGTAAGGTCAAATTCCAGGACGGACCGGCTGGCCAGAGCAGTTTTATCCCATCTCAAAGAAGATGTGGTGGAACTTCGGATCGGCAGCGAGGAAATGAAGCCCTTGGATGAGGAGGCAGTGGACTACCGCAATCAATGCATAGAAGAAGGGAGAATGACCGATCCGGTATTCTTTTATGCCAAGCAGTTTGCAGCCGCGGATACCATTGTAATGTCAGCCCCCTTTTGGGATTTTTCTTTTCCGGCTATCTTAAAGACCTATATAGAGAACATCAGTGTGCCCGGCGTAACATTTCATTATGATGATCAGGGGATTCCCCGGGGCATGTGCAAGGCAAAGAGGATCATCTATGTCTCCACATCAGGCGGCCCCTTTTTTCCTGAATACGGTTACGATTACATTCGGGCCATCGCCCATGACCAGTTCGGTATAGAAGATGCCTGCCTGGTGGTTGCCGAGAGGCTTGATCTGCCGGAGACGGATGTGGAAAAGACACTGGAAGAAACCATTCGGGATCTGGATCACATCCTTTGAAATACTATAAGAATTCTGGCAGGCAGCCAACCATATTGTTATTCTTATGTAAATGACAATGACAAATCGTGGACTTCATAAAAAGTAAATATTATGACATAATAGGGTTCGGGTTCTACGGCATCCGAACCTTATTGCGAGTATTTTAATCATAAAACAGCGGGAGGATGAATGATGAAAAAGAACAGGATGCTGCTTTTCTTTGCCCTGCTTGCGGCAGCTTTGCTATGTATAGGCTGCGCCAGCGGATCGGATGAAAGCGGACAAAAAGAACAAACGGAACAAGCAGCTTCTGAAGATGCTGAGAGCCGGACTGAATCCGGTAAGGAAGAGGAAGATCAGGCTAAGGAGGAAGAGAAGACGGATGGAACACAGGGAGAGCTGAAGCATTATACAGCCATCATTGATGTTAGAGACTACGGAAAGATAACGGTAGATCTTGATCCCAATGCAGCTCCGATAACCGTGGAAAACTTTGTCAAACTGGCCAAAGACGGTTTTTATGATGGACTGACCTTCCACAGGATTATGGAAGGATTCATGATCCAGGGAGGAGATCCCAATGGCAATGGAACAGGGGGATCTTCGGAAACCATCAAGGGAGAATTTAAAAAAAATGGTGTTGACAATCCCATCTCCCATGTAAGAGGAACCATATCCATGGCCAGGTCTCAGGATCCGGACAGCGCCTCCAGCCAGTTCTTTATCGTACAAGCGGATTCCACCTTCCTTGACGGCCAGTATGCTGCATTCGGATCGGTCAAAGAGGGAATGGAGATCGTAGACCAGATCTGCCAGGATGCCCTGCCGACCGATGATAACGGAACGATTCCATCCGATGAGCAGCCTGTCATTGAGACGATTACGATTGAAGAATAAAAAGGAGAGAATCATGCTTAAGAATCCTAAAGAAACCAAGGACAAGATCGTACAATGGATCAGAGATTATTTTGAAGTGAACGGACCAAATTGCCAGGCGGTTGTCGGCATTTCCGGCGGCAAAGACTCCAGTGTCACGGCTGCTCTCCTGACGGAAGCCCTTGGCAAAGACCGGGTGGTCGGCGTCATGATGCCCAATGGTGTCCAGGCTGACATATCGGATTCGGAGGAGATCGTATCCCTTCTGGGCATCCGTTCGGTGACCGTCAATATCAAAGACGGGACAGACGGACTCAGCTCAGCCATCAACGATGCTCTGAAAGGGTCTGATGCCGGAGCAAAAGAACTGTCCAGGGACTCTATGATCAATTTGCCGGCCCGGATGAGGATGGCCACTCTCTATGCCATTGCACAGGCCCTGCCCCAGGGGGGAAGAGTAGCTAACACCTGCAATAGGTCCGAAGATCACATCGGCTACTCTACCAAGTTCGGCGATGCAGCCGGTGACTTCAGTCCTCTGGCTCATCTTTTGGTTCATGAGGTTATTCAGATCGGCGAAGTTCTGGGCGTGCCGGAAAGGCTGACCCGGAAAGCCCCGTCAGACGGCCTAAGCGGAATGACCGATGAGGACAAGATCGGCTTTACCTACGCAGCCCTGGATCATTATATTCTTACCGGAGAATGCGATGATGAAGCTGTGAAAGCCAAAATAGACCGTATGCACCGGCTCAACCTTCATAAGCTTCAGCTTATGCCATCTTTTAAGCTGGAAGAAGAAGATCAAAGTCTGTAAAGAAGCGAAAAGCCAGGATAAGAAAAGGCACTGCCAGGAGTTTGTTCCCGGCAGTGCCTTTTCTTTAAGGATTTCAATGGAAATCCGAGGTAAAAGGGTATTTTTTTAGCTGAGAACCTTTGCCGGGTTCGTTACAAAGATTTTTTCCAGCTGGGCATCGGATACGCCTCGCTCCTTCAGCATGGGGATAACCCGGCTGGGAATATTAAGAATGTCTATATTATTTTTGCCATGACAGACAAGAGCCTTGGCAATAAAGGCATCTCGGCCTTCATTATTGAAAAAGATACGCTGGGCTTTACTTTTGGAACCAAGGAAAAGAAAATGGGAATACGGGGATCAGCCACCTATGAGCTGATCTTTGAAGACTGCAAGATCCCAAAAGAGAATCTTTTGGGTGAACTGAACAAGGGATTCAAAATTGCCATGATGACCCTGGACGGCGGGAGAATAGGAATCGGCGCACAAGCTCTTGGCATTGCCCAGGGAGCCATTGATGCAACCGTTGAATATGTAAGCCAGCGTCAGCAATTTGGAAGACCTCTTTCCAAGTTCCAGAACACACAGTTTGAGCTTGCTTCCATGCAGACGGAAGTTGATGCAGCGCGCCTGCTTGTATACCGGGCAGCCCAGGCCAAACAGGATCATGAATCCTACAGCCACCTGGCGGCCATGGCCAAGCTGAAAGCTTTCGAGACTGCCAGTGA
>CAMOVS010000080.1 GCA_946627575.1 uncultured Lachnospiraceae bacterium | reverse complement strand
ATAGAGAATTTAAGGCTGAAAAACCCAATGAAAAATGGCTTACAGATGTCACTGAATTCAAATGGTATGAAGGGATCATTGTCCACAAGATATATCTGAGCGCAATCCTTGATTTGTTTGACAGACGGATTGTCTCCCATGTGATCAGAAATCGCAATGACAATCCTCTTGTATTTGATACTTTTGACAAGGCGATAGCTGTTAATCCGGGAGCGACTCCATTATGTCACAGCGACCGGGGCTTCCAGTACACGAACAGAGTATTTCACAACAAACTTGAGAGAGCTGGAATGGTGCAAAGCATGTCACGAGTGGCCAAGTGCATCGACAACGGACCAATGGAAGGCTTCTGGGGGATACTGAAACGAGAACGGTACTATGGCAAACGTTTTGAGAGCCGTGAGGAACTGGTGGAAATGATTGAGAACTACATATATTACTATAACAACGAACGGTATCAAAGGCGCCTTGGGGTTCTTACGCCGATAGAAAAACACGAATCTTACCTGCTGGCGGCATAACTTGAAACATGCAATACCCATCAGCAGCCATTCTGATTGTTCCTAGATTCCGAGACCCGAGGTCAAAAAACCAGCCGCTTGCTTTACCCTTGCGGGGTTCTCATGAGGATGCTAAAATGGAAACCCCGACGGAACGGGAAAGAGTTATTGTTCCTGAGTTCTTCGCCGTCGGCCACAGAGCCGATAGCATCCGAATGAGGTTCGTGCAAGGGCGGCGTATGGTGCCAGAATCTTGAAAATATTTTTATTCTACAGGTTGGATTGTCTTTTTTATGGGAGCTATTATAGAGTGAAAAGCGGTCTAATGTCCGATTTCACTTGGTTTTTCTCATGACTTATTTCAAAAAAAGTGACCAGTAACTATTATGCTACTGGTCGGTAAATCTTTTAATATTTCATTGTCCTCTTGACGGGGAGCAGTTCACTGCGACGCCCCCCGGATGATTGAATTAAATGAGATTGATGGAATTCGTGATGGAATTCCGGAAAAAGGATAGATTTGATACTACTTTGATACCCATAAAAATAATGGCAAGTATCTCTGAAATACCTGCCATTTAAGCCAGTATGCGGATAACAGGACTTGAACAATATCGAGTCTCTGAATAATGAGGAAAGAAGGGAGTTTTCAAGGTCTCTGCCGGTATGTACATACAAAGTACATACACTTTAACCCCTATTTATTCCGCTTATTATATGTCGCCTTCTTCCTCTAACCATTGCCGAAGTTTTTCCTGGAGTAGTTTCTTATCCGGCAAGTATAGTTTGTATTTTGCCGCATAGATGTTGGCATCTTCCGGCAGTGTCAATTCAACCAGCGAATCATTTTTATCCTGACATAACAGAATCCCTACGGTTGGATTCTCATCTTCCGTCTTCTCATATCTGTCGTAATAATTGACATCGAATACCTCGGCCGTTATACTAATAAGATCGCGATAGCCAACAGCAGGATCATAGAGGTGACCGATACCCACACCACTTTCTCCGCCCGGGGCAAAAAACCCGGAGATCCCAGAAGAGAGATCACCATTAAAAACACAGAGTTTATCCGCAGGTTTCTGATGCATGTGATCCCCTACGGATTTCAGAAGATCCGCTACTACGGTTTCCTTAACAATCGTTGGAAGAAAAGGAATCTGAAGCTCATCTTCCAACTCCAAAAAGGACAGCTTTTCAAGCGCAGGTATGAGAACATGAGTGTTCCAGAGATCCTTAAAGCTGTCTGGAACAAGGACATACGTGTTTGTCCCTGCTGTGGTGGTATTACCATGGTGAATGTCGGAAGGATTTATGCCCTTAATTGATCCATCTTTCCACAATACTGTAAATGTAAGATCTTTCCAAATATTAGGGAAGGTCTGGTTTGGTGCGCCCAAAATCACCTATAGTCCATTAAAAAGAACAAAATTTGTAATCTAAATGCCTGTTTTTAGGCTTTTTGACCTGATCCAGAAGTATACAATCCCCATATAGATACCGTGGCAAAACATCCGCGACCTGCTACAATAAGAAAGAATCACATTTTGAACAGCTCCAGTTCTCTAAAAGGGGCTGTTCTTCTTTCTGTCCAAAATCTGATACTTTCATTAAGAATTATACTATAAATGGCCCAAAAAGTCCGCATAAACAAAGGATATTCAGGTGTTTTCCAAAGAAAAATCCACGGCGAATGCCGTGGACTTTGTCTACAGTCTGAAGGGCTGTCATGAGACAGCCCTTAAATCAGTTCTTATTAAACTACGGCAGAACTAAAAACTAACTGTAATTTCGGTCCCCTGCCCCACGATACTATCTATATCAATCCGGGCTGAATGAATATCTGCAATATGTTTTACAATAGCAAGTCCCAGGCCCGTTCCTCCCCGTTCTCTTGAACGGCTTTTATCCACCCGGTAAAACCTTTCAAAAATCCTTTCCTGATGATCAGCAGCAATACCGATTCCTGTATCCTTCACAGACAAAATCGGATGTTCATTTTTAATATATACAGACACCTCTACCTTTCCATTTTCCACGTTGTAACGAATGGCATTCTGGATCAGATTATCCACCATTTCCCGGATCAGATTCCGATCTGCATTAATTCCTGCGGAAAATCCACTGCAAACCAGGTGGATTCTTTTTCGTTGTGCCTGGGGCCGGCAGTCTTTAACACATTCTTCTGCCAGAGCAAGCAGATCGAAATAATCAAACGTTCTTGGCAGCTCCCCATGGTCAAGTTCTGAAAGCTGAATAATATCCGTGATCAGGGATAAAAGCCTGTCTGCATTATGCCTGATCTGCCTGGCAATATGAATTTCCGATTCCTTATCAAAGAGCCTGTTCTCTATTAATTCAGCATATCCTGAAATAGCAGTAATCGGTGTTTTAAGTTCGTGGGAAATATTAGCGGTAAAGTCCTGCCTGCTTTTTACGACTGCAAGAATATTTTCATGCTGGCTCCGTATTTTATACATGAAGGGTTCTAATTCCTTATAAACCGGCAGGTCTCCCTGGTCCAGATTATCAGCCATTTCTTCCAAAGGCTTCATCAGCTGACGAATCAGCAGATGCCCGATCAGAACACAACCTGTGAGAATACCAGCCGTAATCACCAGAATCACCGGCAAGGCCGTAAGCATAATCCTGGGTACAGTGATCGCCTGGGTAGATACCCGTAGAATAGTTCCATTTTCCAGAAGGAGAGCATAATAAAAGGTATCCATATTCATGGTGTCCGAATGCCTTGTGCTTTCTCCTTCCCCCTTTGCCACAGCCATCTGAATCTCGGGTCGGTCCATATGATTTGAAAGCCCGGAGATATCTGTGTCATTATCAAATATAACCTTGCCATTTTCATTGATCCAGGTGATCCTGAGATTGCCGGAACTGAGATTTTCTATGGTTTTTTCCTGATGCTCTATACTATTATCACTCGTCTGAAAGACTCCTGTTTCAACAAGCAGCCGGGCATTTTGCTTCAGATCATCCCTTACTTTTTGCTGAAAAAGATTATAATAGACACATGTAAGGCCGATCACTGTCGCCACGATAGCAATCAGGGAAACCAGGCTTAATCTTATATTGATTTTTTGTTTCATTTCTCACCACTACAGCCCGAACTGAGGGTATATCCTACACCCCGGATTGTTCGGATCTGCTTTCCATAATGTCCCAGCTTCTGTCTCAGGGTTTTAATATGCATATCCACAGTCCGGCTTTCACCTTCAAAATCTGATCCCCATACATTCCGCATCAGGGACTCACGGGACAGGACAATCCCTTCATTGAGCATCATATACCGGAGAAGCTCATATTCCTTCAGCGTTAATACTACATTTCGATCACCGGAAATAACTATATGCCGCTCATTATCCATCATGATCTCCCCCACAAGAAGCTGCTGCTCGGGTACATCTTCCTTAGACCGCCGCAACAAGGCACGGACCCGGGACAAAAGCTCCAGCACAGAAAATGGTTTTTTAATATAGTCGTCCGCCCCGTCATCCAGGCCTTTGAGCATATCCATTTCCCTTGCCATGGCTGTAATCATGATTACCGGAACCCGCCTGGTTTTGGAATTGTTCCGAAGTTTCCGGACGATTTTATATCCATCCTCATCCGGAAGCATGATATCAAGGAGAACCAGGTCCGGTACCGTTTCATTTATCTTTTCATAAAAATCCGAGGCCCTGTCAAAAACCTTCACCATATAATTACTGTTTTTCAGGGCCATTTTTTCGATTTCCTGGATGCTTGGATCATCCTCTACAATATAGATCAGAGACATTTATATTCCTTCTTTCTTCAGGGTAAAATGTAAATGTGTTTAAGCCGAAGATATTCCTCCTGAAAGTAAGGATCGCTTCCTTTGATTGTAAGTCCTGCATATTGATGGATTTCCATCTCATCTTCATGAATTTCCAGAAGAACGATGGCAATATTGGAACAATGATCCGACACTCTTTCATAATTGGTCAGAATATCTTCCAGCAGCAGGCCAGCTTCCATAGAACAATTGCCTTGTCTGAGCCTGTCAATATGCCTTTTCTTCATTTCCTTAACCAGATCATCGATGACTTCTTCTAAAGGTTCTACCTTAACAGCTGTATCCCTGTCGTCCTTTGAAAATGCTTCCAGAGTGATATTCATGATATCTTCTACCGCACTGCCCAGAAGCTCCAGCTCCTTTTTCCCCTGGCCTGAAAATGGAAGCCCCTGTTCATGCATTTTCTGAGCAGCCTCTGCGATATTAATAGCGTGATCCGATATCCGTTCAAAATCGCTGATGGAATGCAGAAGAAGGGATAAAGTATGACCATCTTCCGTGCTTAAATCCCGGATTCCCAGTTTTACGAGATAGGTTCCCACTGTATCTTCAAAATCATCCACCAGCTGTTCCAGCCTTATGACTTCCTCCACTTTTTCATCGGAATAAGAAGATTGAACCTCCATGGCGAGAAGCATAGACTCCCTGGAATGCTCTGCCATCTTAATAACAGCCTTACGGCATAATCTTATGGCGTAGGAAGGATTTTCCAGAAATCGTTCATCCAAAGCTACTAATTCAGCAGGTCTGGCCGGTGTTTCTTCTGATTCCTCCTCATCCTTTACAGTCAGACTTGCCAGGGCTACCAGCTGGTTACTAACGGGAAACAGTATAACAGCACATCCAATATTAAAGCAACTGTGAATCACAGCAATCCCTGCAGCTCCAGCGGTCTCTGAAAGGAAAGGAAAGCTGACAAACTGGTTGATTGTATAAAAACCAATCATAAAAATCACGGTGCCGATCATATTAAAATACAGATGGATAAATGCTGCTCTTTTTGCATTTTTACTGGCTCCCACCGAAGAAAGAAGCGCCGTTACACAAGTACCTATGTTCTGACCCATAATAATTGGAAGCGCAGTTCCATAAGTCACAGCCCCGGATATACAAAGCGCCTGAAGAATACCCACCGATGCAGAAGAAGACTGAATAACAGCTGTGAGAATTGCGCCTGCAGCCATGCCAAGAATTGGATTGGAAAATGCTGTGAGCATCCCGGTAAATGTGGGATTATCTTTCAAGGGTGCCACAGAATCACTCATAGTCTCCATACCAAACATAAGAATTGCAAACCCAAGAAGAATACTGCCGATTATCCTTTTTTTGGATCCCTCTTTACCGGTCATCAGACATACAATACCGATCCCCGCCAGCACAGGGGAAAATGTACTCGGTTTCAGAAGCCTTAAAAACACATTGTCACCGCTGATTCCAGTCAGAGACAAGATCCAGGAGGTGATTGTTGTACCGATATTGGCTCCCATAATAATGCCTACTGCCTGCTTCAGGTTCATAATCCCTGAATTTACAAATCCGACTACCATAACCGTTGTTGCGGAAGAAGACTGGATAACAGCCGTAACCATCGCTCCCAGCAAAAGTGCCATGATCCGGTTTCTGGTAAGTTTTTCCAGAATCCGCTCAAGTTTTCCTCCTGAAAGCATGACCAGCCCATCACCCATCACGCTCATACCATACAAAAATAAGGCTAAACCGCCAATCATAGTCAAGAATCCGAAAATATCCATAATTTTTACCCTCCTGTGTTTAAAGGAGATTATAAATTACTTCTGTAAAACCATTACTCCTGACTCCGTAAAAGGATTGTAAAATTTCTGTGTTTTACAAAAACTCTACAGTTAACCGGTTTCAGCTTTTACATTCACCTTCTATACTTTTAACTCAAAGGAGGGTTAGATATGAATATTTTATGGACTTATATTAATCAGAAAAACTGGACGGCAATCACAAAATACAAGGCCGTTTCCTTAATACTCGGTGCTTTATACAGCTTAGTGGGTTTAATTCTCTGGCTGGTGGTAAGAATGTGGATCCTGTCCACTCTGGACTGGATGATTTGT